>SLIS01000256.1 GCA_007135505.1 Halovivax sp. | reverse complement strand
TGGCGAGTGCTCGTATGAAGCGCCGAATCCTTCTCGCGTTCGCCGTCGTCTCGATCGTCGCGCTGGGCGGCTGTCTCGGTGAGGTCCTCGATGAAACCTCGCTTGCGGACGCTGACGGAACGAACGCCGACGTCGTAGACGAACTGGACGGCGAGGATCACCTCGAGATCCACCATCTGGACGTCGGACAGGCCGACGCGACGGTCGTGATCGAACCGGGCGGCGAGACGACGGTGATCGACTCGGGTGACTGGCGGGCGGACGGATCGGACGTGATCGCGTTCCTCGAAGCCCGCGACGTCGACCGGATCGATCACCTCGTCTCCACGCACGCCCACGCCGACCACATCGGCGGCCACGCGGCGCTGATCGAACACTTCGAGAACGAGGCTGACGGCGTCGGTGCCGTCTACGACTCCGGTGTCGCCCACACCTCCCAGACCTACGAGAACTACCTCGACGCCGTCGAAGACCACGACGTGACCCTCTTCGAAGTCCAGGAGGGGGACACGCTCGAGTTCGGAGAGACCGACGTCGAGTTTCTCAATCCGCCGGCCGATGAGTCGGGAAGCGATCTCCACTACAATAGCGTCGTACTGACGATCTCCTACGGCGAGGTGACCTACCTGACGACGGGTGACGCGGAGGCCGACGCCGAATCCCGGCTGGTCGACGAACACGGCGACGCCCTCGAGGCCGACATCTACCAGGCGGGCCACCACGGCTCCGCGACGAGTTCGACCGAGCCCTTCCTCGACGTCGTCGATCCGTCGACGACTATCGTCTCGAGCGCCTACGACAGTCAGTACGGCCACCCACACGACGAGGTACTCGAGTCCTTCGCGGACAGGGGAATCGAGACGTACTGGACCGCCGTCCACGGCGACGTCGTCGTGGCCACCGACGGCGAGTCGATCGCCGTCGATACCGCAACCGATGGTCCGACCGATGGCGACGCACTCCTCGCGGAGAAGCCGGCCGACGATTCGACGGACGAGCAATCCCGGATCGCCGATGGTCCAACCATAGGGAGTCAGGTACTTCACCACACGGCTGGAAGTACTGGATAGCCATGAGCGAGTCCACGACGGCCGTCGTCGATCGAATCGTCGACGGACAGACGGCCGTCCTGCTCGTCGAGGAGGGTGAGGAGATCGTCGACGAGGTGACCGTTCCCGCCGACCGCCTTCCCGAGCCAGGACGGACCGACGGTGCCGTGTACGCGGTCGAATTCGCCGGCGACGAAGTCGAGCAACTGACCTACCAGCCGGAGGAGAGCCAGTCACGACGAGACGCGGCCCAGGATCGGTTCGACAGCCTCTCGGAGCGACTCGGCGAGGAGTGACAGCGAGGGAGACGCGCGTCTCCGAGGAGAGGTCCGACCGAGATTTCGGTCGAGTCGACGGTCGCGCCGAGCTATCGTTCCCCGGCTGATGGAGCGGACCGCTCACCGCCGGTTTTGCGCAGTGAAATCGTTCGACCAAGCGAGTGGCGTCCAGCGAGCGAACAGTTCATCGGTCGGTCCACTCCGATTCGTCGGTCCGAACGCAACTTCACGCGTCCAGCGGTTAGGACCCCGCGTCGTCAAGATTTCCCTTTTCGTCGTCCAGATCGTCGATATCCACAGCCTCGTCGGGCAGATCCAGCGGTTCGTCGGGATCGTTGCTGTGATCCGGCCACTCCGCCGGTTCGTCGATTTCGCCGAGGGCATCCCGTTCTCCCGATGCGTCGCGGAATTCGTCGATTTCGTCCGGTCGTCGGGCCGCGTCGGTAGCGGGTCGATCGGTCGAAGCGTCCATCGCACCGCGCTCGTCGGACGAGTCGCGCGCCGATCGCTCGCCGGCCGAATTCGCGGCGGCGTCGGTCCGCCGCGGCTCCGCCGTCGATTCGACGCTCGAGTCGGCCCGTCCCGACGCGGCTTCGGCGCTGGCATCAGTTCGCGACCCGACGTCCTCGTTCGGCTGGAGTTCCGCCTCCGGGTCGGTCACGTCGATCGGATCGACGGCCAGTTCGGCATCGCGGTCGTCGGTCCCGTCGAGATCGCTGTCACGCACGCCGTCGTGTCCGTCGGTGGCCGGCTCCCGTTCGGCCGCGTTGCCGGCTGGATCGTCCGGTTTGTCCTCGATCTCCGGTGGCTCACCGCCGGCAGTACCGACCGGTCCGCCTTGAACCGCGAGTTCGCTGTCGAGTCGGATCGCGTCGGGAGTGACCGCCCCGATCACCTCACGGTTTACGGGGACGACGTCGTCCGCACCGGTCTCCCAGCCGAGGGTTGCCTTGATCGAGTCGACGATGCTCGGGTTCGGTTCGACGTAGACGGTGTCGTCTTCGACGGCGGCAGCCACGCCGATCTGATCACCGTTGTGGTTCTCGACTCGCTTGCCAACGTCTTCGTCGGTGACTGTCGGACGATCCATGCCCGTTGGCTAGATCGAGTGCCACAAGCCGGTGGTGCCTGCAGGAGACGGCGAGGTGGATTACTCGTGGTCGGGCTGCTTCCACTCACCGCGTTCCCCCTCGTGGAACTCCTCTTTGGCCTCGCGTTCCTGTGGCCAGACGGTCAACACGGCCACGACCAGGTAGAAGACGGCCACGGTAGCAAGGACCGCCGTGCCGGAGACGGAACCGACCGAAGCGGCGTCGAGGGTTGCCTGGGCCGGTGCGAACGCGGTCACGCGAAAGATCCAGGCGACGAACAGGACGGCCAGCAGCGCGAAGTAGATCCGTCGGAGCCGGTTGACGAGTGCTTCCCGAAAGGAGATCTTCATCGTCGGGCGGCGATAGTCTTCGCTGAGCTCGAGTCGCCAGTCCGCGAGCTCGACCCCGGTCGACGGATCGAGCGTATCAGCGAGCAAGTTCTGCTGGTAGAGTCGAACGCGGGAGCGATAGACGTCGTAGTCCCGGTACCGTCGAGCCTCGATGAGGAGGAACACGGTGGTTACGACGACGGCGACGAGAATGATATAGTGCGGATTATCGGGACTCGAGAACGCCCACGTCAGGATGGCGGCCATCACGGTCACCGTCCAGGTCGTCGTCTGATCGAGGCGGGAACGCCAGGTCGTCTCCCGGTCGAGTTCGCCACGATACCCGTGACCAAGAACGGTGCTGATCAGGGAAACGTCCTCGCCGATCTCGTCGCCCAGCTCGGCTCGATCCGACTCGACGTCCTCGTCACTCACTCGGAACCACCTCGGCTACTCCTACGCTGACCATCACAAAGTAAGACCAGCAGGAGACGATCGACCGTCAGGGGTTCCCACGATAGCTCGATTCAGGGGGCTCGGCACTCTTGAGATGGCCGACGAATCGATCGACTCGGTCGGTAAACGCCACCGCGTCGCTCACTCGCGCGGATCGAAGACCAGCGAATCGACCGTGAAAAACGGTGAGATCGTTCCAGTGAGTGGATTCTCACGACCGATTGAAGTGCTGGCCGGGAATCACCTCGACGGGGGCCCGTCCAGCGCGCCCGTCGTCCCTCGCTCGTCGCGTTCCGCTTCGACGTAGATGCGATCCGCTTCGGGTAGTTGCTCTCTGATCGCGGCTTCGACGGCGTCGATCGTCGCCTCGATTTCGGCCGTCTCGAGTGCCGGTTCGAACGAAAGGTCACAGGCCACGAGGACGGCCTCCGGTCCCATGTGCATCGTACGCAGGTCGAGGACGGATTCGACGCCGTCGACGGACTCGATCCGTCGGTACAGCCGTCGGCGCTCCCCGCTCGTGACGCCCTCGCCGACGATGAGACTGCGACTCTCCCAGGCGAGCGCGAGGGCGAACGCCATCAACAACAGGCCGATACCGACGCTCGCGAGGGCGTCGTACGTGGTGTCACCGGTTACGTCGGTGAGATAGATCCCCGCGATCGCGAGGATAACCCCGACGACGGCGACGGCGTTCTCGGTGGCCGCCGCCAGGAGTGGGCTGTCTTTCGTCCGGCGGAACGTGTCGACGAAGCCCCGGAATCCCTTGGTTTCGCGTTCGCGCTCTAGCCCCTGGACGGACTTGTAGAGCGCGATCGTCTCGAAGACGAGTGCGACCCCGAGGACGGCGTAGTTGACGGTCACGTCGACCGCCAGGTGTGGCGATCCGAGCGCACTGTAGCCCTCCCGCACCGAGGCGAATCCGGCGATCCCGAACAGTAAGACAGTGACGACGAACGCGAAGAAGTACTGTTCCTTCCCGCGGCCGAACGGGTGCTTCCTGCTGGCTCCCTTTTCACTCAGGCGAAAGCCGAGCAACAGCAGCACTTGATTACCGACGTCGCTGAGCGAGTAGTAGGTCTGGCTCAGCATGCTCACGTTGCCGGTCAGGAGGTACGCGACGAACTTCGCGGCCGCGATCACCAGACTGGCGACCAGCGAGACGTAGACGACGACCCGAGTGGAGACCATTACCGGCGGCATACACCGGCCTGTGTATTGAAGTCGGCGAGGGGCATCTCCGCACGAATCGAGACGAATGAGGAACGCTACGGCGTCGAAAGTACGCCGTGGTCTGTCTCCCTCGTCGCTGCGGTGATCGAGGGGCCGTGACCGAACCGGTCGCCATTCGTCGCGAAGGGATTCCCCGGTCAACACGACGACCGAATCCATCGTGACCGAAACGAGCGTGTGTGCCCGCGGAGACGGAAATCCCCCAACGACGACGGAACGAATTGTGCAGCGACGACGGGACGAATTCGGCGCCACTGATACGCCACGAGGGCAATACGTCCGCGCCGATACCGAGTCGGTGTGGCGGCAGCGATCGCACGTCGTTCGACGGCACTTTACGTGCTGGCGGTGGTAGTACGCACGTGGATTCCTCCGATGTCAGACGTACGTGGGCGGAACGCTCCGGCGAATACTCGCCGGAATACTACGCCTACTACGGGCCTGACGATCGGAGCGACGCGGTTCGCCAGCGGTTCGATCGGTTCCTCGCCCGGGACGACTCGATCCTGGAACTCGGGTGCAGCTCCGGT
>SLIS01000313.1 GCA_007135505.1 Halovivax sp. | reverse complement strand
GTCGGCCCGGATCCATTCCCGCGAATCGTCCGCGACTTCCAGTCCGTCATCGGCGAGGAAGCTCGCGAACAGTTCCTCGAGCGAACCGGCGGGCTCCCCGACGCGGCCGTCGCCTGCGTCGGAGGCGGCTCCAACGCGATGGGCCTCTTCGACGCCTTCCGCGACGACGAGGAAGTCGCCCTCTACGGGGCCGAAGGCGGCGGTGAGGGCGCGGATTCGACCCGTCACGCGGCCCCGCTCGCGAAGGGCCGCGACGGCGTCATCCACGGCATGAAGACCCGCGTCATCGACGAGGACGTGGAGGTCCACTCCGTCTCCGCCGGCCTCGACTACCCCGGCGTCGGACCGGAACACGCCATGTTCCGGGACTCGGGCCGGTGTTCGTACGACGGCGTCACCGACGACGACGCACTCGCCGCATTCCGCGAGCTCAGCGATACGGAAGGCGTCATTCCCGCCCTGGAGTCGAGCCACGCCGTCGCCCGCGCCATCCAGCTCGCCGAGGACGGCGACCACGACAGTATCCTCGTGAACCTCTCCGGCCGCGGCGACAAGGACATGGAGACGGCCGCCGAGCTGTTCGAGTTCGCCTGATCGACGGGAGAATACGAGAGCGACATCGCTTTTCTCGAGGAGAAAACCCCGCCGTTCACGGCGTTCGCAAAATCGAAGGTTTCTGAGAAGGATCGCGAAGTTTCGAAAGAGAATCCGCCGGGCCGCCAGTGAATAGTCGCCCCGTGAAGGGCGTAAAAGCAACCCGATCCGGGTCATCCCAATTGTTCCCGAATCGCGTCCGCCAACGCGTCCATCGCCTCGTCGGCGCGTGAAACGCTGTCGGTCAGGCTCAGGAAACCGTGTGCCATCGACGGGTAGTGGTCGTGCTCGGTTTCGACACCGTGGTCGGCCAACTTCGCGGCGTAGGCCGTGCCCTCGTCCCGGAGCACGTCGTGGCCGGCCGTGACCACCGTCGCCGGGGCGACACCGGAGAGGTCCGGGGCCCGACAGACCGTCGCGAAGGGGTTGTGCTCGTCGACGGGGCTGCGGAGGTACTGGTCCCAGAACCAGCGGACGTCAGCCTCGGTGAGCAGCGGACCGTCGCCGTGGTCGGCGTACGACGGGCGGTCGAACCGGCGGTCGGTCATGGGATAGAGGAGGAACTGGCCGTCGAGCGAGACGGCCGAATCACCGGTCGTTCGACCGCCGCTCGATCGACCGGTATTTCTGGCTCTGATCGCGGACGCGGCCGCCAGATTCCCGCCGGCGCTCGTCCCGGCGACGCCGAGCCGCTCGGGATCGCCGCCCAGGTCCTCCGCGTACTCGGCGGCCCACTCGAGAGCGGCGTAGGCGTCGTCCGTTGCGGCGGGAAACGGGTGCTCAGGGGCGAGCCGGTAGTCCACCGACAGCACCAGACACCCCGCCCGACTCGCGAGTTCGCGGCAGATGTTGTCCGCCGAGTCGAGCGTCCCCAGCGTCCAGCCGCCGCCGTGGGTGAAGACGAGCGTCGGCGGGTTCTCGCGGTCGGGGCGATAGGTCCTGATCGGGAGGTCGCCGCCGGGGCCGTCGATTCGTAGGTCCCGGACCGTCCGCAGGTCGGGACTGGCGCCGCCGGAGAAGACCTCGTCCTCGATTCGTCGGGCGCTCTCGACTGACATGGCGTGCCACTGCGGGACGCCGGCCGCCTCGATCTCCGCGACGACGGCGGCGAGTTCCGGATCCAGTTCGTCGCTCGCGGTCGACTCGGCTGGAGTCTCGTCCATGCGGGACTGATCGGGCGACTGGTAGATGAGTCCACCGCCCGGCTCGGGCAGGTGGCCCGGCCCCGTGATGGGCGATCGCGGCCGGGGAAACCACAGACCCGTGATCCGACCGACGAAGCTGCACACCAGTGTGACGTTCTGGGACCGCCGCCGTCGAAAACTACCTGTAGGTCCGCACCGACAGGCGATCACATGACCGGACTCGACGAGGGCGATGCGCGCGAGAACGAGGGTGCGGCGGGCGCGACGGGGGACGACAAACGCGGTGACGGTGGCGAGCAGGGCGATCTGGGTCGCGAGTACGCCCGCGAGCGCGACCGGGCCGACCCGCTTGCGTCCTTTGCCGACCGGTTCGAGGTGCCGGACGCGTACTACATGGACGGCAATTCACTCGGTCCGATCTCGGATGCTGCCGAGGAGAGTCTCCAGCGGGCGATCGACCAGTGGCGCGAGCAGGGGATCAGGGGGTGGACCGAGTCCGATCCGCCCTGGTTCTGGTACGGCGAGCGGCTGGGCGAGGAGCTGGCGCCGCTGGTCGGCGCGGACGCCGACGAGGTCGTCGTCGGCAACTCGACGACGATCAACATCCACACGCTGATCGGGACCTTCCTGGACGTTCTGGAGGAACGCCAGGGCAGTGACGCCGACCGGGGCGTCCTCGTCAACGACCTCGACTTCCCGACCGACCACTACGCGATCCAGTCCCAGCTGCGCCAGCGTGGCCTCGATCCCGAGGAACACCTCTACCTCGTCGAGAGCCGGGACGGGCGGACGATCGAGACCGAGGACGTCATCGCCGGCATGGACGACCACGACGTCGGGATCGTCTTCATGCCCTCCGTGCTGTACCGCAGCGGCCAGCTCTTCGATATGGCGGCCATCACCGAAGCCGCCCACGAGCGCGACGTCCTCGTCGGATTCGACCTCGCACACTCGATCGGCGTGGTTCCCCACGAGCTCTCGGCGATCGACGTCGATTTCGCGGTCTGGTGTGGCTACAAGTACCTGAACGCCGGGCCGGGCGCCATCGCGGGGCTGTACGTCAACGAACGACACTTCGGCGCGACGCCAGCGCTCGCTGGCTGGTGGGGCCACGACAAGGAGACGCAGTTCGAACTGAACCTGGAGTTCACCCCGGCCGACCACGCCGGCGCCTGGCAGGTCGGGACGATACCCGTCTTCAGCGCCGCCCCGCTGTTCGGTGCGGCCGAACTCGTCCACGAGGCCGGTATCGACGCCATCCGCGAGAAGTCGATCGGCCTCACCGACTACCTCCTCGAGCTGGTCGACGAGCGACTCGCCGATCGCGGCGTCTCCGTCGGAACGCCCCGCGATCCAGACCGGCGCGGCGGCCACGTCGCCCTCGAACACGCGGAGGCCATGCGAATCAGCGAGGCACTTCGCGATCGCGGGGTCGTCGTCGACTTCCGCCCGCCGAACGTGATCCGCGTCGCCCCCGCCCCGCTGTACGTCTCCTACGAGGATGTCTACGCGGTCGTCGAGACGCTCGCCGAAATTATCGACGAGAGATACTACGAGGAGTACGCGGCTGCGGGCGACGTGACGTAAGTGAGTGACGGCTGCGTGTCAGTCAGGAGTATTCTCCCGCGGGTGCAGTTGCAGGTAGATCACGATCACGAGTAGCCCCGGAACGAGGCCGATCACGTACAGTCCTGGAACGAGGCCGGGGAGGAGCAATAGCGGAATGCCGAACGCCCACTGCCAGGCCCACTCACTGCCACGGGATTTCGCGTCGCGATAGATCCACCGGCCGATCGAAAACAGGATCGCGAAGACGACGAGGGCCGTGACGGACCACACCGCCAGTTCGATCCACTCGATCGACGAGTCCGACGACGGGGAGGCGGGCGTCGAACGAACCGTTTCGAGACCAACCCACGAAGCTGTCATCTTCGTCGAATGGAGGATCGTATTAGATAAATGTATCCATGCGCCGTTCAAAAGAAGTCGTTCGCTATCGGCCCAACGGTGTCAGCGCTTCTGTGCCGCCGTCTCCTCCTGCATCTCCTGTAGAAACTCCATGTAGTCGGTGCCACCGGTACCGGTCGTCTCGCCCGTGACGGCCCGGATGTACTGGATCACCTGGCCGAAGTGGACGCGACGGAAGGTAGCGAGTGCGTCGGCACACTCGTTGTATACCTCGCGGAGGTCGTCCCGATCCGCCCGATCGACGTGTGGGCCGACGGCCGGCCCGCGGTCGAAGGCGTCGACGACGACCCGGTGGGCTTCGGGCATGTAGCTGCGCATGTCGGTGAGCTTCTCGATCAGTTCCGTCGTGGCGTGATCGATACCGAGTGCGGCGTCGATCGAGGGGAGCACCGAACTCTGGGCGCCGGAGCCGCCTCGGAACGTTCGGGCCTCGCCGTCGAAGTCCGCGACGCCCTCGTAGACGACGTCGTCGAAACCCTCGTAGTACGGGCGGTACTTCGTCGCGAAGGCCTCCGGCTCGTTGCGCTCGGTCATCCGGCGCATGATGTCGGTCTGGGCCTCGATCGAGTCCACGATCGTCTCGAGCGCGCCACGGAGGGTGTCGGGTTCGTCCTCGCGGACGGCACGCTGGGCGAGTGCGCAGGCTCTAAGCGCCTGGCCAGCGCGGGCCTCGATCGCGACGTGAATGACGACGAACCAGCGCTCGTCGTCGAGCGTCGTGAACTGCTGGATCGCCTCCAGGTTCGTCGGGTCGGTGAGTTCGCCGTTCGGTTCCCGTCGCCGCCAGTTGTGCAAACAGAGGACGTCGTAGGAGAGGATCGGCTTGCGGCCGAAGCGGCGTGACGTCTCGACCAGCGGGACGGCGACGCTCTCGGGCAACCGATCGACCGGTTCCGCGTCGATCTCGTGGACGTACGCGCTGGCGAAGAAACCGCTGAGGAGACAGAGTCGTCTCGCCTCCCGATCGGTGAGGACGTCGTACGTCCGTTTCGGCGGGGTCGAGAGCGCGTCGACGGCGTCGCGAAACGAGCCGTCGGCCAGCCGATCGGGCAGTTCCGAGCCGAGTCGATCGAACGCGCGGAGTGTCTCGCCGACGGCCGACTCGTGGTTCTCGGCCTCGAACGAGGCGAGCGGATCCCGCTCCGGAAGGAACCCTCGCTCGGCCGACACCGCGTGACGGTCGAGGACGGCCGCGATCGAGTCACCCATTTCAGCGAATCTCCGATACGAAGCGGTATGAAGGTTTATTGTACGATAGCAGCATCGGCGACTATCCGTGGACGTTTGT
>SLIS01000038.1 GCA_007135505.1 Halovivax sp. | reverse complement strand
GGTGGTGCTCGTGGTCGCTCGGCGGATCTTCGAACGCGGAGTTGTAGAAGTCGATGCGCTCCCAGTCGACGAGGTCGCCGGAGTCGACGTCGAACGTCAGCCGGCCGAGGTGGTCGAACTCGTCGTCGAACTCGCTGAGGACCGTTCCGTCGCCGCGGATCTCCGGCTCCTCGAACAGGGTGCCGGAGTGCGAGCCGACGATGGCGTCCAGTCCGTCCACCTCGTCGGCGACGGTCCGCTGTCGGCCGGTCGAGAGGTGAAGCGCCCCGACGACGAAGTCGGCCCCCGCGTCCTCGAGCGCGGTGACGGCCTCCTCGGCCGCCTCGATCGTGTCGAGGACGCGCCAGTCGTCGGGATAGTCGGTGATGTCGTGGAACGAATCGGAGCCCAGACCGAACACGCCGACGGTGACGTCGCCGACGTCGATGGTCGTCCACCGCTCCGTTCCGGGAACCGGATCGCCCTCGTCGGTGAGGAGGTTGGCGACGACCCAGGGGAACTCGCTCTCTTCGAACCGCTGCTCGGCGACCGCCGCGCCGAAGTCGAACTCGTGGTTGCCGACGCCGATCGCGGCCGGCTCCATGTAGTTGAGCGCCGGGACGATGTGCTCGCCCTCGAACTCCAGTCCGAGCAGCGACGGCGCGATGTCGTCGCCGATTCCGAGGAAAATCGCGTTTTCGTGCTCGTCGCGGAGTTCTTCGACGACCGTGTGATAGCGGGCGATGTTGCGCTCGGGATCGTTCGCGTCCTCGAACCGACCGTGGAAGTGCGTGTCGTGGACGATCGTCACCGTCTCTCCGTCGGTCGCACCGGCCGTTCCCGTCGCGACCGTTGCGACCGACGCGCCGCCGATCGCGCCGAGAAAGCCACGCCGCGCCAGTTCGATCCGGTTTCCGTCGCGTTTCGCGGGCATATCTGCTAAACCAACGACCACGAACAAATGTGTTTATATTTTTGCTACATATACGTTCACGGTATCATGTGCGTGGAACGTGGTACGGATTCGCTTTCAGAGCCGTACACGCGTGGCTCGCCAGGGCCGTATCGCGTACGCGCGCCGGCGTCGTCCTCACGACCGGATACCGTCCGTTGCGAGACGTTCGGTCTGATCCACGCCACCCGTGATACCGCCGGCTACCGACTCGTCCGTTCGGATCCGGACCCGGATTCGTGCGCGTCCCCCGTCTCGACCGCGAACGTGGCCACGAACGTATCGAGAGCCGTCCGTTCGAGTCGCTCGACGTCGATCGTGTCGACCGGAACGCCCAGGTCGTCGAGTTCGTACCGCAGGTCGTCGACGTAGTCGTCCCGGCAACACGACCGGTAGAACGGGCCCTCGAACCGGACCCGGAACGTCCGGTCGCGGGCGTCGAGCACGGTCGCCGTCGCCATCGGCGATCGGTACTCGTTGTACGTCTCGACCGCGGTTCGGAACCGGTCCTCGATCACATCCCGTCGTAGGCGACGCGTCCACAAGTGTCTGCTCACGTTCCGGAGGGCACGTCGATCCGATCGCTAGCGATCCCGGACGCGGTGCGTTCGACACGCCGAACACGGGTAAGCATATGTCCGTCCGTGAAAATCGCCTGTCATGGACGAGGACTGTCCGTTCTGTGCGATCGTCGCCGGGGACCGCTCGGCGAGCGTGATCTACGAGGACGAAGGCGCGGTGGCCTTCCTCGACGCGAATCCGGCCGCGCGTGGCCACACGCTGATCGTCCCGCGGGAGCACCGAGAAGAGATCCTGACCCCGACGCAGACCGCGAGCACCGTCTTCGAGGCCGTCTCGACCGTCACGACGGCGCTGGAGCGGACGCTCGAGCCGGACGGGTTCAGCGTCTTTCACACGTCGGGTCCGCTCGTCGGAACGATCTCGCACGCCCACGTCCACGTGGTCCCGCGAACCGCGGACGACGGCATCGGCATCTCGCTCGTTCGTGACGAACTCGACGCGGAGGCGGGCGCCAGGCTCGCCGAGCGGATCGCGGACAACTGCTGAGGTCGCGTCGGACCGACCGGGGAACTTGAAGTGAGCCGACCCGCTCTATCGAGACGAACGCGCGATGGCTGGACCGAACTCCCCGACCGATCTCGTCTCCGAACTCACCGTCCCGGACTGGGCGACCCTGGCACTCGTCGGAAGTGGCCTGCTCGCACTCGGTTCCGTCCAGCCCTGGATCACGCTGACCGTCTCCGAGAACCTCGCGACCGCGATCGGCGTTCCACCCCGAGAGACGGCCGGCGGCCTCGGCGGTGACGGCCTCACGTCGCTGTTCTTCGCCCTGCTCGTCGTCGCGGTCGTCCTGTTCTCTGCCGCCCGTTCGTCGACCGGGCCCGGCCGCGGGACGGCGGGACTGTGTCTGTTCTCTGGTCTCGCCGTCGGGTTCGTGGCCTACGCGGTCTACGCGGACGCGAGAGCGACCCGGGACCGCTACGCCCGGGTCGACGTCGAGGCCACCATCGCGCTCGACGTTCACGCCTCGCTGTTCGTGATCGTCCTCGGGGCACTCGTACTGGCGTCGAGCGGCGCGATCGGACTCGTTCGCGAGTGGTGACGGCGACGGCACGCCCACTCGTCATCGTGGCTCGTGCGGAGTCCGTCACGCTCGATCGTCGACAACGCGATCCCCAGGGGTCAGTTTCGCGCGATGCGCGGTGACAGCACGTACTCGACGGAGCCGTCGCCGTCGGCGATCTCGAACGCGAGCGAGATCGGCGTCTCCGTCCCGAGTTGTACGTCGACGGCCGCGTCGGCCGGGATCGCTCGACTCATGTCGCCGAGGTAGTCGAGCGAGTACAGCGACTCGGCCGCGCCCGACGAGACGTCTACGAGTTCGTCGCCCGATAGCGAGAGCGCGACGGAATCTACGTCCCCGTCGGCGGTCACGTAGAGGGTCTCCCCGTCCAGGCCGATCGTGAGGTGGTCGGCGACCAGGTCCGTCGCCGCGACGGATCGATCGATCGTCGCACCCTCGACGACGACCCCGCCCGCGTACTCGAACCGCATGTTCGCGGCGTCCGGCGGCGACCGAATCGTCTCCGGATCGAGCAGTCCCATCGTGTACTGGAGTTCGCCGATCGAGACGTACAGTCGCCGCGTCCCCGCGTCCACGGCGAGGGTCACCGGCTGGTCGCGGTCGGCGAGCCCGACGATGGTCCCGAATCGTTCGACGTCGAGTCCGAACGTCCCCTCCGTGGCGCGATACGTTTCGAACGCGTCCGCTTCGACGTCGACCGTGACCGACGCGACCACGGCCGGATCGGTCGCCGCGACCGACAGTCCCTGCTCGTCGAATTCGAGTCGACACTCCGCGACCAGTGCGCCGAGTGCGTCGACGATCGTCTCGAGGGTCGCCCCGTCGAGCCGAGCGAAGACGTCGGGATCCGTCACCGGCTCCTGCCCGCTCGCCTCGACCGCCGTCGCCGCGCCGTTCGTGTCCGTCATGCGTGACCGGGGGATCGACCGACACACTGTTAAGTATTTCGACCAGTTTTCGCCGCATAATCCGAATCGGATTATACTTATATCACTATACCAATTTTATAATCGGAAATAGAGTATGTCCGACGAAGCCCGAGATCGTGGAATCCTCAGTCCGGCGGATCGAGCGTACCTCGAGGGCGCGACGACGTTCGCGAGCGAGCAATCCGAACGAAACGCCCGGGCCAGAGTCCGGACCCGGGTGTACGATTCGCTGCGGGACTTCGAACTCCTGGTCGAACACCTCTCCGATCGCGACAGGCGGCTGCTCTTCGAGGGCGAAGACGGCGTGGAGACCTTCGACGCGCTCGTCTCGGCGATCGCGTTCCTGTACGAGGGGATCGGCGAGACGTCGCTCTCGTTCGAACGGGTCCTCTCGGAGGGGATCAACCTCGCCGAGGCCAAGCGGGATCGGGCGGCGGTCGTCGACCTCGACGTCGCCCTGCAGACGCTCACCGTCGAACAGCTCCGCGAGAAACTCGACCGCGGTGAGTCGCTCTCGCTGACCGAACTCGCCGTCGCACAGGCCAGCGAGGAGATCCGGCCCGACGAACTGGCCCGGTACTTCGACGCGCGATCGGACGGGCCCACCGACGTCGACGACGGTCGGATCCAGTCGAAGGTCACCGACTTCTGAACGTATTTTCGAGTTGCACTTCCGAACGACGGTCACGAAAGGGACGCCTGTCACTCCGCCAGCGATAGCCGCGCTACTCCTCGGCCAGTAGTCGCTCGACCAGTTGCTCGGGGTCGAAGCGTTCTAAGTCCTCGTAGCCCTGCCCGACGCCGAGGAACAGGATCGGCTTGCCGGTGACGTGGGCGATCGAGATGGCCGCGCCGCCGTTCGAGTCGGCGTCGGCCTTCGTCAGGATGGCGCCGTCGGACTCGGCGGCCTCGTTGAACTCGCGAGCGCGGGTGACCGCGTCCTGGCCGGCGACGGCCTCGTCGACGAACAGGGTCATGTCCGGGTCGACGACGCGGTCGATCTTCTCGAGTTGGTCCATCAGGCCCTCGTCGGTGTGCAAGCGACCCGCGGTGTCGCCGAGGACGACGTCGACGTCGTTGGCCTCGGCGTACTCGACGGCGTCGTACAGGACCGCCGCCGGATCGCCGCCCTGCTCGTGGGCGATCAGCTTCGTCCCGCGGGCCTCGGCGTGCTCGCGGATCTGCTCGTTCGCGCCGGCTCGGTAGGTGTCCCCGTTCGCCATCACGGTCGAGTAACCGCGGTCTTCGAGCCAGCGGTCGAGCTTCGCGATCGTGGTCGTCTTGCCGACGCCGTTGACGCCGGTGAAGACGATCACTAGCGGTTTCTCTGCCTCCGCAACGTGGGCCTCGACGTCGAACTGGCCGACGCTGATGACCTCGAGGATGGCCGACTGCAGCGCCTCCTCGACGACCTCGCCGGTCGAGGTGGTGAACGTCCGGGTCTCGCCGATCAGCTCCGAGCGGATGTTCTCGACGATTTCGTCGACGACGCCCATCTCGACGTCGCCCGAGAGGAGCGCGAGTTCGAGTT
>SLIS01000026.1 GCA_007135505.1 Halovivax sp. | reverse complement strand
GTTCAGGCCCAGATCCTCGACCTCCTCTCGGACCTCCAGGACCGATTCGACCTCTCGATCGTGTTCGTCACCCACGACCTGCGGACCGTCGCCCACGTCGCCGACCGGATCGCGGTGATGTACCTCGGCGAGATCGTCGAGTGTGGACCGACCGACGCCGTCTTCGAGCCGCCCTCCCACCCCTACACCGAGGCGCTGCTGTCGGCACTCCCCGAACCCGACCCGCGCTGGGTGGGCGAGCGGATCGTTCTCGAGGGCGAGGTCCCCTCGCCGATCGACCCGCCGTCGGGCTGTCGGTTCCACACGCGCTGTCCGCGCGTCATCCAGCCGGCAGAGTACGACCTGGAGCAGCCGGTCTGGCGGGAGGTGATGAACTTCAAGCTCAGGCTCCGGGAGGCCGAGGGGCTCGAAGCGGTCACGGCCGTCGAGGGAAGTCAGCCCGGCGCCCCGGGCCGCACGGAGGAAGCCCCCGACGAGACCATCGACCCGCCGGACCCGGCCGACGTGTCCAGGGACCACCTCGACGAGCTCGTCCGCGAGGAGTTCTCGTTGCCGCCGCACCTGTCGGATCCCGACGCCGAAGACGCCGTGAGCGACGCCATCGACCGCCTGCACGAAGGTGACCTCGAAGACGCGTTGACCGGCCTCGAAGACGCGTTCGAGTCCCCCTGCGAGGTGCACCCGCCGGACCTCTACCCGACCGGCGAAACCCACCGCATCGCGTGCCTGCTCTACGACGATCGGTACACGGGTGACGAGTTCCGCGAGCGGGCGACCGGCGGGACCGAAGACGCCGCGGCCGACGACTGACACCGTTCGCGGCCAACGCGGAAGAAACGAGGCATTCGTCGGCAGACAGTTTTTGTAGCTACCGGCCGTTCTAGGGACGATGCGACGGATCTACGAGTCGGACGCGGTCGAACGCGACGACGGCCCCTTCACGCCCGGCGAACGCGATCGGTCGGCCGAGCCGGAGGCCTTCCGATCGATCCCGGGCACGAGCGTGAGTCGCCTGCTCCTGCCCGACTCGATTCGCTATCGCGCCGTCTCGATCGGCGTGGAGACGCCGCGGGAATCGTACGCCGACGGCGAACGGATCAGGTTCGCCGTGACGCTGTCGAACGCGATGCCGTTTCCCGTCACGATCCCGACCGTCACGCCGCTGCTGTGGACCTGGCACGTCGACGGATTCGAGCGGGCGACGACGTACGATCGAGCGGAACCGGTCACCGAGTCGCGGGCGTTCACGTTCGGCCGGGGCGAACGCAAGCGATTCGTCCGGCGCTGGGATCAGCGATTCCGGGTTTCCGAGTCCGAGTGGGAATCGGCCGGGCCGGGTAGGTACACCCTCGGCGTCTCGCTGAACGTCGAATCGCCGGAACGGTGGGGGTTGACGGACGAGACGACGGTCGAGATCGTCGCGGAGTGACGAACTCCCGAGAGTTGGCGAACTCCCGAGATCGGATCTGGAAACGGGTGCACGCTGACGGGCCCGACGGGACCGAATAACGGGAATTTATACCCCGTCGCTGCGTGGCCGGCGATAATGCGCGTGGCCGTCGTCTCTCTCGAGACCACCCACCACCACGAGACCGACGTGACCACGCGTCTGCGGACCGTCATCGAATTGCTCCGCGACGGCGGCCACGACGTTCACGTCTTCTGTGCCCGCTGGTGGCCGGACGCGCGCGTCGTCGTTCCCGACGACGGGATCACCTACCACGGCCTCGTCCCCGACCGCGATTCGAGCCGATCGTTCTTGTTTAAACTCCCGATCGCGCTCCGTCGACTCGAGCCCGACGTCGTGCACGTCTCGGCCGAGCCGCCGAGGCAGGTCCTGGCGGCCAGCTGGGGGACGGCCCTCTCACGGACGCCGCTCGTCGCCGAGTGGCCCGGCTCTGACGGGCCGAGCGACCCGCGGGACTACCCGCGAGCCGCGAAACGGGCCGACGCCGTCGTCACCCCGTCGAGACTCGTCCGAACCTGGGTCCGCGAACACGGCGCCGACGGGGACGACGTCACGAACGTGGCCGATCCGATCGAACTCGAACGGATCCGGGAGATCGAGCCGGCGGACGGGACCGATATCGTCTACGCCCGCCGCCTCGACGAGGGGGCGAACTTAGAGAGCGTTCTCCTCGCCCTCGCGGAGGTCAGAGATCGGGACTTTACGGCGACCGTCGTCGGCGACGGGCCCCGACGAGCGGCCTACGAGGAGATGGTCAGGGACCTCCGGATCGGCGACCGAGTCGACTTCGTCGGCGAGGCCGACCGCGACGAGCGAATCGGCATCTACCGCGGGAGCCACGTCTTCGCCCAGACGGCCGAGTACTGTCCGTTCCCGACGGAACTCGCCTGGGCGCTTGCCTGTGGCTGCGTCGGCGTCGTCGAGTACCACGTCGCCTCCAGCGGTCACGAGCTCGTCGAGGGACGCGATCGCGGCTTCCGGACGACGAGCGAGACCGAACTCACCGACGCCATCGTCTCCGCCGGCGAGCTCGAACGACTGGATTTCGACGACTCGCTCGCCGAGTTCGACCGCGACACGATCCGCGACCGCTACGTCGACTTGTACGAGAACTGTCGCGACCGGGCCAGCGTCTTCCGGTGAGCGGTCTCGAGGAATCGGCCGGTCCCGGGGAACCAGTTCATCGCTCTCGAACGGCCAGCAAGTACCGCCACGAGCCGTCGCCCAGTTCGTCGCCGATGGACCACTCGTCCGCGATCCGAAAGCCCGCATCGGCGAGCGCCGCTCGCGACCACTCGAGGTCGTGGAAGCTCCAGGCCATCTCGGCCCCGCCGTCGAGCCAGTCGGGGTTTGCCCCCTCCCAGCCGGCCTCGCCGACGGAAACGAGGAGCCGACCGCCGCCGGAAAGGACCCGAGCGAACTCGCGAAACACGGTCTCGTGTTCCGAACGCGGGACGTGGATGATCGAGTGAAACGCACAGACGGCGTCGAACGTCGCGGGTTCGAACGGGAGTGCCGTTAGCTCCCCCTGGACGAGCGGAACGTCGACCGTCTCTGCTGCCAGCTGGAGCTGGGCCCGGGAGACGTCGAGTCCGACGACGGCGGCGCGATCGGCGAGCGGCCTCGCTGCCGCCCGTCCGTCACCGCAGCCGGCGTCCAGAATTCGTGGTTCGGGCGAGTCGAGCCCCGAGCGAAGCTCCTCGAGGAGGGCCAACTCCGCCTCGTCCTGGTCGCGACTGTCGGCGTAGGTCTCCGCGAGTTCGTCGTACCCGTCACGAACCAGTCGTCGCTGGTCGACGGCCGCCGCGTTGGCGCGTTCCCGTCCGGCGTCATCGGTTTCGCGGTTTCGCTCTGCGCTGTCGGTCTCCCGATCCCGATCGGCGCTGTCGGTCTCCCGGTCGCGCTCGCTGTCCCCCGTCACTTCTGGTCTCCGCGCGTCGGGGCGTAGCCGGTCGGATCGCGGGTCGCCACGGCCGTCTTCACGGCCGCGACGTTCTCCGGCACGTCGTGGACGCGGACGAGATCGGCCCCGCGGTCGATCGCCAGCGCCGTCGCCGCGACGGTCGCGTCCCGGCGCTCGCCGGCGGGCTGATCCACCCAGTCGTACATCGACTTCTGCGAGTGGCCGACGAGAACCGGACAACCGAGCGCCCGGAACTCGCCGATCCGGGAGAGCAGTTCGAATTCCTCCGGCTTCGACTTCCCGAAGCCGAGTCCGGGGTCGACGACGATCTGCTCGCGGTCGAGACCGGCTCGTTCGGCCAGCACCACCGTCTCCGAGAGATCCGCGAGGACGTCGTCCACCACGTCGTCGTAGGAGACCGTCCGGTTCGGGTCGACGGGCGCGTCGAGGCTATGCATCACGATCAGCGAGACGTCGTGGTCGGCCGCGACGAAGCGCATCTCGGGATCGGTCAGGCCGGAGACGTCGTTGATCACGTCCGCCCCCGCCTCGATCGCCGCCTCGGCGACCGCTGCCTTGCGCGTGTCGATCGAGACGGCTGCCTCGAGGTCCGCGATCCGCTCTACCACCGGGACCACGCGGTCGATCTCGTCTGCGACCGGAACGGGGTCCGCGCCGGGCCGGGTCGACTCGCCGCCGACGTCGACGATCGCCGCGCCGGCCTCGACCATCGCCGCCGCCCGATCGACGGCGTCCTCGACCGTGTCGTAGCGCCCGCCGTCGTGGAAGCTGTCCGGCGTCACGTTGAGAATTCCCATCACGGCAGGTGTGGATCCCCACGGATGCGTGGCACTGTCGGGTTCGGTCCGGATACCGAGCGTCTCGCGGATCTCCACGGCGATCGCGGCGAGTCCGTAGGGCTGGGCGTCGAGCTTGTCGATCAGGCGTTTGAACTGCGACAGCGTCCCCATGCAGACGGCCTCGACGAGTTGCTCCTCGCGCTGGAGCCCGGAGATCGCACACTCGCCGCCGAGGCTCAACAGTTCCTGCTTGAGGTACGCCGCCTGGCGCTCCTGGAGGCGCAAGCGAACGGTGCGGTGGACGGCCTTCCCGCGCATCCGCCAGACGCCCTTCTCCGTGACGTTTGCCCGCTCGAGCGTCTCCCGGGCGTCGGCGAGATCGCGAACCCGCGCCTCGACGGTCGAGAGTGTGTACTTCGTCCGTGCCTCGGCGACGGCGTACAGCGACCCGGCCACGACGACGGCGTCGTCCGGTTCCGCCGCATCCAGCGCGTGTTCGAATGCGTCGCGCACCGCCGAGATTGTTCGAACGTCGTCGACCCCGTGGCGGTCGAAGACGCGGGCGAGCACCGCCGGATCGACCGCCCGCTCGGTCGTCGGTCGGCAGGCGACCACGTGATCCGGCGTCGGCAGGGCGGTCGCCATCTCCCCGTAATCCTTGTCGTGCATCGCCCCCACGACGAGGTGGAGGTCGTCGTAGTCGAAGGTCGCGAGCGTCCTCGTGAGCTGGGCGCAGGCGTCCGGGTTGTGTGCACCGTCGAGAACCACCAGCGGGTCGGCCGCCATCACCTCGAATCGCCCGGGCCAGTGGGCCCGCCGGAGGCCGCGCGTGATATCGGCTGTCGAGACGTCGACGAGCTGGGCGGCCAGCGCGACGGCGACCCCGGCGTTCTCGGCCTGGTGACCGCCGATCGCCGCCATTCGACTCTCG
>SLIS01000145.1 GCA_007135505.1 Halovivax sp. | reverse complement strand
TGGGTCCTCCGGCATCTGGTCCCTGCCTGCGTGGGTATCTCGTGTCGCCATCTCGTTTCGCAGTAAGCGAAGAAGATACTTAGCTATTCTCAAGCCAGCATTTCCAAAAATCACCACTCTTTATAAAGATAGCATGAGTGACGGGTGATATGGCGACCGAGATTACGCGCGAATTGATCGCCGATCGCCTCGGGAACGTGAAATACGATCGGTTTCTCTTCTACCTGATGGGACCGTACAAGTCGTTCAACCTCAACTACGTCCTCAGCGAGGACGAACGCAGTCGATTCGATATCGAAGAACTCCCAGGGCCGTTGCGGCGTCTATTCCAAAACAAGGAGGATATCGATGCGGCACAGGGACTCTTACGACGAGTGCAGGGCGGACTCCGAACTGATCCTGGTGTGAATGCGTTTCTGGCACTTGACGTGGACATCGATACTGATGACGTAGATGCAGCAACACAGAGTATCGAGTTCACGCGCTGTAGCAACGCAACGGCATTCATTGTCCCGTTCCTCGGGCATAACTTCGGCGTTGGTGAGGAGGCGGGAAGCATTCTTGAGTCCCTTTCAGAGTCACACGGCGAGCGACTGCTGTTCATCCACGAGAGCAACGTCACAAGTGCAATGATACGATCGGCGAAAGTCCGGTGGGATCTCCGGATCGAAACGTACGACACTGAAGCCGAACTTGTCGAACGGCTCCGTCGATTCGCGGGTGGAATCATGCACCGCGAACGGCGAGGCGAACTCCAGTATCTGGATTAATCGACCGACTGCGAGTGCATTGTACCACAGAACGAAGCTCGATGCTGTCTCGTTAACTAACGTACTTCCTCATCACGAAGAGGGGACCACACCATCGGTAGGCATAGTTCGCGTAGAGCTTTCCGCCATATGTAGCCTCGAGATCTGAATCACTCGTTCTTCGTCTATCGATCGAATAGATACCTCAAACGAGAAGATCCGGCCACCGCAAGCGGTATTCTCTGTACCATACAGAGCGTGATAGTTCCAACCACGATCATGATACATCAATATGCTCGAGATTTCATTCGACGTTCTCCCACAACAAGTGGGCATGTTTCCCGAGTTTTCGCGATTACAGCTCATCGAACATCTCTCGGGTTACGCCGGTCTTGTTCCGCAGTCCGTGAGCAGCGCTGACTGGTGGGCGGTCATCTCCTCGAGTAGTCAACTCCTGTGCAACATCTCTTTGTCACGTTCACCACTATTGCACAAACCCAGAGACCTACTGCTATACACGCGATTTGTCCTCACGTCAATTTTCGCTCTTTCGAAGTAGATTGTTGGTGGAGAGGCTTCTGTCGATTTGATTGTGCTGACGGGTAACGACCGGACGGATAGATAACGGCTGTCAAGAGGTGAGAACATAGTCCTCTCAACCAACCGTAGTCTAAACAACCGTCACCGACAATTCTCTACTCAAGAGCGACCGTGAAAAAGGAATCCGCCCATTCAGGGACTTCTTCATTTCGCCCACCGCGTCGTCGGTGCTGGTATTCCCGAACAGCCGGCCGAACAGCTCATTCGTGACCGACCATCAGAATCACTCGGTCTGTGAGTCGATCAGCATTAGTCTGAGGTCCATTACGTTCGTCCCTGTTGACCCAGTGTAGATTGCGTCGTCGACGAGTTCGAGCGGATCCGATGTATTGTGGGCTTCGAGGTGCGTCCAAGGATCGACGTCGGCCTCGCGAATCCGGGAGATGGTCGAACCGTCAACAAGCGCGCCGGCGATGTCCGTTGGACCGTCCGTTCCATCCGTTCCCAACGCGAGCGCCGTGAGATTCGAATTGGCTTCGATTTTGAGCGCAAACGCCAGCGCGAACTCCTGATTCGGCCCACCTCTCCCAGCACCGTCCGAAACGGTTACCGTCGTTTCGCCACCGGAAACGAGTACGAACGGCGGCTCGAACGGACGGCCGTGTGTCTGGATCTCGTCGACGATGCCCGAAAACACCGTTGCAACCTCCCGACTCTCGCCCTCGATCGACGTCGAAAGGATCTCTGAGTCATACCCGCACTGTCTCGCTCTCGCCGTTGCCGCTTCGCACGCATCAACGGGATCAGCAAGAACCACTGTGAGCGCATCAAGAGAGGTGAGATCGCTTGGCGATGGCGTCTCCAACTCGGGTGATTGACATCCGCGATCGAGATGGTCTCGAACCGTCTTTGGGACGTCTTCATCCAGTGAATGGCGTTCGAGAACACGGACAGCGTCGGCGAACGTGGTCTTGTCACCGACCGTTGGTCCCCAGGGCTCCCCGGCAACCTCGTCGATAACAACGAGGGTTACGAGACTCGCGGGGGTGACGCGAGTCGCGAGTCGTCCTCCCTTGATTTTAGAGAGATGTTTTCTCACGGCGTTTACTTCTTCAATCGGGAGTCCTGCATGTAAGAGAACCTCAGTGGTAGCGCGGAGATCGTCGAGGGAGACGCCATCGACCGGCGCGACACACTGTGCGGACGCACCTCCGTTGATACAGACGAAAACGAGATCGTCCTCACCGGCCCGCTCGGTTAGTTCGATCGTCGCCTCCCCAGCAGCGAGACTCCCTGCGTCGGGGAGCGGATGGCCGGTCTCGTAGACGTCCATGCCCTCTGTTTTATGCACCTGTTCCCGTTTTTCGGCGACGACGCCATCGGTAACGACGTCGCCAATAATTTCGAGCAATTCGTCAACGACTTCGATCGAACCTTTCCCCACACCGATGATATAGACGTTCTCGATGTCGTCGAGATTGTACACTCGACCGGCTACTCGAAGTGAGTCGCCCTCACGATTGAGTGCGGCCGGAACTGTTCGACTGGGGTGGACGGCCTCAACCGCAGCCGTCGCGATGCCAATGAGTGTCTTCCGAGATTGTCGATTGCCGTGATCGGTGAGCGCAGCGGTGTTATCTATCACGGATGAATGTTAGCCGATTGTGCAGCCTTCGAAGAGCGACAGGGTTTGTGGATCACCATAGGTGGCCATCTGACCGAGTTCATCCTCGATCTCGAGTAGACGATTGTACTGCTCCGTACGTTCGCTTCGGGTTACTCCGGTTTTGATTTGGCCGGCGTCGAGACCGACAGTGAGATCGGCGAGCCAAGTGTCTGAAGTCTGGCCAGACCGTTCAGAGACCTGCACAGTGTAGCCGTTCCTTTGGGCCACTCGTGCCGCATCAACGGCCTCCGTGACCGTTCCAATCTGATTGACTTTCATCAACAGCGAATTAGCCGCTCCGCGTGCGATCCCACTCCGAACCCGGTCTGGATCGGTAACGAAGAAATCGTCGCCGACGATCTGAACATCGAGTCGATCGGTCAATTCGGTGTAACCTTCAAAGTCAGTTTCGACGAGCGGATCCTCGAGCGAGATCAACGGATACGACTCGACAAGGTCGATATACAATTCGATTAGGTCGTCTCGAGAGAATTGCTCACCGAGCAGTCCATAGGTCTCCGAATTGGGGTCGTAGAAGTGGGTTGCCGCAACGTCCGTTGCCAGCGCGAACTTTCGATCGTATCCAAGTTCTTCGACGGCACTGATCAACAAGTCGAAAGCCTCGCGCGGATCGTCAATTCCGATTGGTGTGTATCCGCCCTCGGCCCCCACATTAAGCGAGTACTCCCCGTACTCCGCTTCAAGAATAGTCCCAAGTTCGTAGTACACTTCGGCGGCGTACCGAACCGCCTCGGAAAACGACTCCGCTCCAACCGGTACAAGCTGGTGCTCCTGAAAGGGAAGATGGCCTCCGGCGAGTTCGCCGCCCTCAATCATGTCGAAAAATGGGATCGGAAGGACGTACGAGAGCGCTCCACCCACGTATCGATACAGCGGGAGACCCGTCGCGTTTGCCCCGGCTTTGAGACATGCAAGCGAGACGCCAGTAACCGTGTTTCCTCCGAGATTTGATTTGTTTTCTGTACCGTCCAGTTCGAGGAGTTGGTGATCTAGAAGACGCTGTTCGGTAGCATCCGCACCCTGAAACTGCGGAGCGATTTTATCGTCGACGGCGGCGCAGGCCTGCCGGACCCCAAGACCACGATATCGTTCGTCACCATCCCGGAGTTCGAACGCTTCGTTGGTGCCTCTCGATCGACCGGCAGGGACGTCCGCCGACGCCTGTCCTGCTGTCGTTTCCACAGTCACTCGAAGGGTAGGTTCGAGACGGTTATCGAGAACTTCCCGAGCAGATACGTTCGTGATTTCGATCATGAAGATCTGTGCACCCAATCAATTCGGACTCCGTTTTGATTATAATCCACTATAGAGTGATCATCTTCTCGGTTGATTATAAGTGTAGAGGGATCTTGGGGCTAATCTAGGGCGGGCTATTGCGCGGGGAGTTCTTCGCCTTCCGTGAGGGTGCCTTCGAGAGCGTGGTGATCGGGCGGAGCAAGAGTGAACTACCCTACCCTACCGCTCGCCTGACGGCTCGCGCTTGAGGGTAGGGCTTCCTGCTTCTACGACGCGCTTTGCAGATACGGATGTATCCACAGGGAGCGCAGTCTCCACAGGCGTTGATTCGGAGTGTCCCACTCCTACTTTCGTGATACCGCGAGAAAGAATGTTCCATGCAGCGTTCGCGTCCCTGTCCGCCGTGAAACCGCACGATGGACAGGAGTGTTCGCGGACCCACAACGGCTTATCGGTCGAAACACCGCACGACGCGCATTCCTTCGTCGTTCCCGACGGTTCGACGGCGACGAAGTACGTCCCGTTCCGCTCACACTTGTATTCGAGTAGCGAGAGGAACGTTCGCCATGCGGCGGACGCCGTGTTGCGACTGTTCGGCTCGGATTCGAGCATCCCCTTCACGTTCAAGTCTTCGACCGCTACGAGGTCGTATTCCCGAGCGTAGTATGCCGAGAGCTTGTGAAGGAAATCCCGGCGCTTTCGCTTCAGGTCGGCGTGGCACTTCGCCACTTGCCGACGCTGACGCTCGTAGTTGTTCGACCCGTATTCCTTCCGTGAGAGCTTCCGTTGCTCGCGTTCAAGGCGCTCGCGTTCGTTCGAGAGGTCGAGTGACCCGACGGCGTGACCGTCCGTATCGTGAGCGTACTTGAGAATCCCAACATCGATACCGACACACCGCTCG
>SLIS01000156.1 GCA_007135505.1 Halovivax sp. | reverse complement strand
GTCGAGCAACCGATTCCGGGCCACCGTTCGTGAACGATCCCCGGCAGTCACGGACACCGTCGTGGGCCGTGGTGCGGGGGTCGCTCAGCGTGTGGATGCCTCGATAGACGGGTCCGACGTGAATCCGCTGAGCCTGCGTACGCCAGCATCCGGCCGCTGTTTGGTGATTTTCGTCGGCCTATCCGCCGGTCGCCGACGGGTTCCCCCTGCTCGACCGTTCGCCGCCACCGACCGACAGCCTTCTCACCGTGGCGGTTGAATGTCAAATGGTGACAAACACCATGTCGTTACTTGCCAAACTAATCCGGCTGCTGCTCGGCCCGCGGGCGACGAACCGGTTTCGGTGTCCCGGTTGCCGGCGATCGGTCAGTGCCGACGGCGAGGTCTGTGCCGAGTGCACGAGCACCCGGTTCGACGATTGGGGCGGCTAAACAGACCGCCGAACTCGGTTCGGTAACCCCTTCTCGTCCAGCACACCACGCCGCCAGCGGACGATCCGCTCGGCCGATCGGTCCGGCGTCCGCTCGTCGCGACGGGTGATCGGTCCAAGCCATCGTGGGTCGTAGCCGTCCCCTCCGACCGGGACTGCCCGAAACCGAGGGCTACAAATACGACGACTCGAAATATCCTCTCAGGTGACTCTGATGTCGAGTACGGAACTGGCGATCGACGCCGCAATGATCGGCGGCATGGACTCAATTTACCTGGTCACAGTCGCGGCGACTGTCTTCCTGTTCGCGTCGATGGTGTTCTTCACCCTCGTCGCGATCGGTCCGTACCTCAAACCGTCCGCACTGACGGAGGGCCAGAAGAACGCGTTCATCGGCCTCGGAACGGCCGCTGTCGGCCTCATGTGGATGGTCGCCGTCCTGCTTGCCGCCGGCACCTTCTGAACGCCCATCGATCGGTCCCCGACGACGCACCATCGACGTCCCGTCCGTCGCGTTTTCTCGGTTACTCGCCGTTCGTCGGTTCGCTCTCGCGGCTATTTCGAACGCGTCTGACCCGAGTTTCGTCGGCACCGCCTCGCCACTCGAGGATCTAACGCCGTTCGTTTTCGATGTTACGCGCAACTCACGGCTTCTTCCGGTCGCCCTTCGCGTTCCGAGGCACTCGCTCCGCTCGGTCTTCGCGACCGCTAGTCCCTTCGAGAAGTCCGCCAGCTCCGCTCTCCTCACCCACTCAGCTCACTCCTCACTCGCTTCGAACACGAACGTCCCGTCGCGTTGAATCGTCTCGCCGTCGACCTCTATCCGCGAGTCCTCGCTCATGTCGACGATCATGTCGACGTGGACCGACGAGTCGTTGGCCTCGTTGTCCTCACCGACGGTCTCGTCGTAGGCCCGGCCGACGGCCATGTGGACGGTGTCGCCCATCTTCTCGTCGAAGAGCATGTTGTAGGTAAAGCGATCGATGTCGCGGTTCATGCCGATGCCGAGTTCGCCGAGCCGTCTCGCTCCCGCGTCGGCTTCGAGGACCTCGGTGAGGACCGCTTCGTTCTTCGCCGCCTCGTGGGAGACGACCTCACCGTTCTCGAACTCGAGGGTGACGTCGGTCACTTCGCGACCCTGGTGGTACAGCGGCATGTCGAAGCGAACGGTTCCCTCGACGGAGTCGGGGACTGGGGCGGTGAAGACCTCGCCGCCGGGGAGGTTGAACTTGCCGTGGTCGTTGATGGCCCGGTTGCCGGCGATGGACATCGTCACGTCGGTTTCGTCGCCGCTGACGATGCGAATCTCGTCAGCGGGATCGAGGCGCTCGACGAGCTGTTCCTGGTGTTCGCGCTGTTCCGCCCAGTCCTTGTTGACGGCGTCCCAGACGAAGTTCTCGTAGGCCTCGGTACTCATCTCGGCCAGCTGGGCGTTTCCGGGGGCGGGGAACTGGGTGAGACACCAGCGCTTGCCGAGCCGTTCCTCGGTGATCGGCCGCTTTGCCTTCCGGTAGGCCGTGTTCAGCGCGGGGTCGACGTCGCTCGTCTCCGTGGCGTTCGGCCCGGCCCGGACCGCGATGTAGACGTCCGTCTCCTCGATCAGGGCCAGTTCGTGTTCGGGCGTCTCGAACTCGCCGTCCGACGAGCGGAGAAACGCCCGTCCTGATCGCTTGCCGGCGCGCTGGACCGTCCAGAGCGGTTTCGCACCGGCCTCGCCGATCTCCTCGTGGAGGGCGACCACGAGGTCCTCTGCGACGGGGTGAGCGTCGACGACGACGGTGTCGCCTTCCTCGAGGTCGACCGAGTGATTCGCGATGACGGCGGCGTGTTCGCGGATGCGCGGATCCATGACCGGCAGTATCCACACCCGCCGCATACCAGTTTCGGATTGACCGTTAGGAGCACGTCGGCCCGTCGTCGCGTCGGTTTCGCCGACCGACGGCCCGGGTCCGCATCGAGTGACGCGACGCCGTCCAGCGGCCGGGGGCGTGTCGACGCACAACCGCGCTCGAATTGTTACAGTTTCGATACGACGACAGTCCCGTGACCGAGAATGCGTACCCGTTGGGGGCGTGGAACGCGGCGACCCACCACCGTTCCGGGAACGACCCCTTTTTCTCCGCCGAACGGATACACCGGCGCATGATCGACTGCCGGTCTGACACTGTCACGAAACCTGACGAAGCGATGCGCGAGGCGGCCGCGTCGGCAGCGGTCGGCGACGACGTCTACGGCGAGGACCCGACCGTCAACGAGCTCGAAACCCGCGCGGCCGAGCGCGTCGGCATGGAGGCGGCCCTGTTCGTCCCGACGGGAACGATGGGCAACCAGGTCGCCGCGTTCGTCCACACGGACCCCGGACAGGAGGTCCTTGCCGACCGGAAGAGCCACGTCGTGAAGTACGAACTCGGCGGGCTCGCCCAGCACGCGGGACTGCAGGTCCGCATGCTCGACGCGGATCCACGCGGCGTCCCGACGCCCGAGCAAGTCGCGACCGGGTACGTCGCCGAGGACCTGCACCGACCGGGAACGGGACTGCTCTGTCTCGAGAACACGCACAACGCTCGCGGGGGACTCGCCATCGAACCGGACGCGATCACGGCGGCCGCACGGGCGGCCCACGAACGCGACGTCCCCGTCCATCTGGACGGCGCCCGCGTGTTCAACGCGGCGACGGCCCTCGACGTTCCGGTGACCGACCTCACCGATCCGGTCGACTCCGTCATGTTCTGCCTCTCGAAGGGCCTCGGCGCCCCGATCGGCTCGATCCTCGCCGGCGACGAGGCGTTCGTCGAACGGGCCCGTCGCGCCCGCAAGCTCTTCGGCGGCGGCATGCGCCAGGTCGGGATCGTCGCCGGTCCGGGGCTTGCGGCTCTCGAGAACGTCGACTCGCTCGCCGCCGACCACGAACTCGCTGCCACACTCGCCGCGGGACTCGACGACGTGGACGGCCTCTCGGTCGACCCACCGGAGACGAACATCGTCCTCGCGGACGTCGCGGGGACGGGACTCGACGTCGGGACGTTCCAGGAGCGGCTGGGCGAGCAGGGCGTCCTCGTCTCCCCGTTCGGCCCCACGACGGTCCGGTTCACTGCCCACCGCGATCTCGAACCGGCCGACGTCGAGGCGGTCTTAGAGCGGGTACCGGCCGCGCTCGTCTAGACGGACGTCTCCCAACCCAGCACCTCCCACCTGGCACGACAACGCGATTCATTCACCCGATACGGCACAGTTCAACCAGGTGGTTCGACGGACGCCGAAACCGCCACGAGCGCACCGATCACCAGCCGTCAGTCACTCACTTCTCCATGCCGTCGCGGAACTCGAGGACCGTCCGCCGGAGCAGCAGGTAGGTAAAGAAGATCAGGGCGAGCAGGATGGCGACGATGGTGAGGATTACCGGGTCGTCTGGCAGGAATCCGAACATGCGGGAACCGTACAGTCGGCGGTGGCAAAGTCGTTTCGAAGCACACTGTCGTCGACGAACCGGTCCGCCGGACGCCGGAATCCGACGCTAGAACGGGCGTGTGCGACCTGGAGGTGGCGCCGACTGGAGTGGTGACGTACCGAAAATCTGACGGACCGAAAATCGGGATGACGCGACCACCAGGTGGCGAAACCGCTGGGTGAAAGACGAGTTTTAGCTAGGAACGATTATATGTCTCGCCCCATCGTCCGTTCGCGTATACCCCGGTCGACGCTCGCCGGTGGGGTCGATCGGGGTCTGCCACGATCCGGTGGCTGCCTGTCCGAAATTCCGCCTCGGGCGTATCGGGGCGCGCTGGCACCCGCCCGCAACGACATGGTCCAGTGATCCACCACCGCTGACCACTCCGAACCCAGCTGCCCGCCAACGCCCGACTCACCGGTTACGCCTATTCGGCCCTCCCACCACGTGCTGCCCCGACGACCGAACCGCCGACTGCGACGATTTCTCGCCGATCGACTCACGACGCGACGGAGACCGACGGGACCTGCGACGCTAGACGGTCGAACGTCCCGACTGCACGCCCCCGCCACGGACCTCACCCCAGGTCGCGTTCGAACGATTCGAACGGTTTGCCGTCGACCGGATCGCGGATCTCCCCGCGGAGTCCGGTCTCCGTTCGCTCCACCGTCGCGAATCCGGGTTGGAAGCCACGCGGCTGGGCGTGACTACCCGGATTGAGCAGGACGACGTCGTCGGTCTCGACGAGGGTCGGCCGGTGCGTGTGCCCGAAGACGACGACGTCGGCCCCTCGCTCCCGGCCGAACATCGCGAGAGCCGTCTCGCCACCGCCCGGCTGGTGCCTGACGGCGAGGCGAAGCCCCTCGGCCTCGATCGTCCGTTCCTCCGGAAGCCGATCGCCCACGCTCGGCTCGTCGACGTTGCCGCTGACGGCGAACAACGTCTCACTCACCGCCTGAAACGCGTCCAGGGCGGCTTCGGTCTTGAAGTCGCCGGCGTGGACGACGGCGTCGGCCTCGCGTGCGGCGTCGAGGGCGGCTCCGGTGAGTTCGTGACCTCCGGTGCTGTGCGTGTCGGAGAAAATCGCGATCATGGCCGACGTTCGACGGGCCGATTCACGGGTCTTTCGCTCGCGGTGACGGCTTGCCCAGTGAGGCCGCGTAATTTCTCCATGACACCGTTTCCGTTCGGCCCCGGAGACTGCCGACGCCTACCGATCGACGACGGCCACGAACGTCTCG
>SLIS01000414.1 GCA_007135505.1 Halovivax sp. | reverse complement strand
GAACATCTCGACCAGCTTCACCATCAACCCCTCCGCACCGGTCATCTACGCGATGTACGTCGCACTGGCCGACCAGCAGGGCGTCCCGCGCGAAGATATCCGGGGGACCCTCCAGAACGACATGTTCAAGGAGTTCATCGCCCAGAAGGAGTGGATGATCCCGCCGGACCCCTCGCTGTCGCTCGTCACCGACGTCGTTGAGTTCTCCACCGAGCAGACGCCGAAGTTCCACCCGATCTCGGTCTCCGGGTATCACATCCGCGAGGCCGGCTCGACCGCCGTCCAGGAGCTCGCGTTCACCCTCGCGGACGGCTTCGGCTACGTCGAAGACGCCATCGATCGCGGCCTGGACGTCGACGACTTCGCGCCGCGGCTCTCCTTCTTCTTCAACTGCCACAACTCGTTCTTCGAGGAGGTCGCGAAGTTCCGCGCGGCCCGGCGCATCTACGCCCGCGTGATGGACGAGTGGTACGACGCCGAGGACCCAGACTCGAAGCGCCTGAAGTTCCACACCCAGACCGCCGGCCAGTCACTGACCGCCCAGCAACCGCTCAACAACGTCGTTCGCGTGACGATCCAGGCGCTGGCCGGCGTCATGGGCGGCACCCAGTCGCTCCACACCAACAGCTTCGACGAGGCGCTAGCCTTGCCCGGCGAGAAGGCCGTGCGGGTCGCGCTGCGAACCCAGCAGATCATCGCCGAAGAGTCCGGTACCGCCGACATCGTCGATCCGCTCGGCGGCTCCTTCGCCGTCGAGGCGCTCACGAACGAGACGGAGGAACGGGCGATGCGATACATCGAAGAGATCCGAGAGATGGGCGACGGTTCAGTCCGCGACGGTATCCTCCAGGGGATCGACGACGGTTACTTCCTCCGCGAGATCCAGGAGGCGTCCTACGAGTACCAGGAGCGCGTCGAGCGCGGCGAGGAGGTCGTCGTCGGGGTCAACGAGTACACGCTCGAAGAGGACACCAGCCCCGACATCCTCCACGTCGACGAGGAGGCCACGAAGGAACGCCAGCTGAACCGCCTCGAGGCGGTAAAGGACGAACGCGACGACGACGCCGTCGCGGAGACCCTCGACGCACTCCGTGCGGCCATCCAGCGCGACGAGAACACGATGCCCTACATCGTCGATTGCGTCAAAGCCTACGCTACGATGGGCGAGATCATGCAGGTCTTCGAGGCCGAACACGGCTCCTACACGGAGCAGATCGGACTCGCTTGATCGCCCCGGGGCAGTCGAATTCGGTCCCGACCGTCCGACCTTACTCGACGACGGACACGGCGTCGCCGACGGAGAGCGTCCCGTCGCGATCAGCTTTCCGGACGCGCGTGATCGTCATCAGCGAGTAGAAGTGATCGAACGCCGCCTCGTCGGCCCACCCGGGAAACGTCTCCTCGCGCTTTTCGACGAATCGCTCCCGGAAGTCGGGCGTTCGCTCGCCGGAATTCGGATCGCGTTCCGGAACGACGCACCGACCGCAGGGCGTGACCCCCTCGAATCGAATCCCACCGACTTCGAAGGCCGGCGCGTCCGTCCCGACGAACCGGTCCTCCCAGAAGGGTTCGACGCCACCGACCTCGAGGTTCGCTCGCATCCGTCGGCGGACGCCGTCGACGGTCAGGTCCTCGAACCAGCCCGCGACCGCCTCGAGCGTCGCCGTGGCGATCACCGACGGCCCCATCGTTCGCCGGTCGACGTACCCGAGCGACCGATCGCGCCGTAGCGTCACGTCCACGTCGAAGTACGCGCCGAACCACCGGGTGGCGCCGGCGCGGCCCGACTCCCGTCCGAGGTCGAATCGCGCCCGCTTCGACCCCGGCGCGTCGACGACGAGTTCGTCCGACGCGGGATCGAACGACGTCTCGAGGTCGTGAACGGCCGCCGTCCGCTTCCCGTTGACGACGTCGCCGTCGCCATCGAACAGGGCGAACTCGCGATCGCGTGCGAGCGTACCGCCGGGCGTGAGCGAGGCCGCCTCGACGTCGATTCCGTCGAGGGCCTTCACCGGGTACACGCGAAGTCGATCGAGGACGGCCATCGGTGACAGTACCGACTCCCCGACGATAATCGTTGGCGTTTGCGTCGCGGGTCCGGCGACGCGGGCCGATCACTGCGGATCCTTGCGCGCGATCAGCCGAACGGTCTTGTCGGCCGGCACCTCCGCGTAGCGCTCGATCGACAGGTCCGCACACGTCGCCCGAAGTTCGCCCGGTTCGAAGTGGTAACGGGCCCCAGGACCCGCGGACCCGTCGTCCGCGAGGAGATGGTGTTCGTAACACAGGACGCCGCCGGGCGCGAGCGCGTCTTTCACCGCCGACAGGCGATGGCGAGCGTCGAAGTAGCTGATCGTAACCACGTCGTAGGTCGACGGGCGAAAACAGTAGCTGTCGACGTCGGCGAGAATCCAGTTGACCGACGTCGACCCTGACGTCCGTTCGCGTGCCTCCGCGAGCATCGTTCCCGACACGTCGACGGCGTCGACCGTCCAGCCGCGGTCAGCGAGAAAGCGCGCGTTTCGGCCGTGGCCCGTCGCGACGTCGAGCGCTCGTCCCGCCGGGAGGTCGGCGAGGGCAGTCCGAACGATCGCTGCGGGGCCGTCGCGGGAAGCGACTGTCTCGGGTTCACAACCGGTTTCCCGTTCCTTCCATCGGCGCGTCTCGTCGTTCGTCACGCGACCACCGTGATAGCTTCGCCGTCGAGGCTTGTCAATTGCGCGCCCGCGCGATCCGCAGGACGACACGAAGTCAATGGGACGGCACGAAGCGGATGGCCGGGTTCGGTGGCGAGGCGCCACGGCGACCGCGGCCATCGAGGGAGAATGTTTATCGTGCTCATTGATGAACAATCACGCGACAATGGCTGACGAATCCGCGGTCGAACTCGAGGCCCGACTCGCCGAACAGGAATCGTTCGAGCCGCCGGCGTCGTTCGTCGAGCAGGCGAACGTCAGCGACGAGGGGATTCGCGAACGGTTCGAATCGAACTGGCCGGAGTGCTGGGCGGAGGCGGCCGACCTCCTCTCGTGGGAGGAATCCTACGACCGGATACTCGACGACAGCGACGCGCCGTTCTACGAGTGGTTCACCGGCGGACGGCTCAACGCGTCGGCCAACTGTCTCGACCGACACGTCGAGAACGGGGCGAAAAACCGACCGGCGATCGAGTGGGAGGGTGAACCGGGAGAGACCCGCACCTACACCTACGGTGACCTCCTGGACGAAGTCCAGGCGTTCGCCGCGAGTCTCAGGGAACTCGGCGTCGAGGCGGACGACGTCGTCACGTGCTACCTCCCGATGATCCCGGAACTGCCGATCGCAATGCTAGCTTGTGCGCGCATCGGCGCCCCCCACAGCGTGGTCTTCGCGGGCTTCTCCGCGGACGCGCTGGCGACCCGGATGAACGCCGCCGACAGCGAGTACCTCGTCACCTGCGACGGCTACTACCGTCGCGGCGACGCGCTGAACCACAAGGAAAAGGCCGACGAAGGACTCGCCGGCGTCGACGCCGACGTCGAAACCGTCGTCGTCGACCGACTGGGTGACGAGTTCGATCACTCCCTCAGTGAGAACGCACACGACTACGGCGAACTCGTCGAGCGCCACGAGGGCGCTACCGTCGAGCCCGTTTCGCGGGACGCCGAGGACATGCTCTTTCTCATGTACACTTCGGGGACGACGGGCGAACCCAAAGGCGTCAAGCACACGACTGGTGGCTACCTCGCCTACGCCGCCTGGACGAGTCGGGCCGTCCTCGACGTGAAACCCGAGGACACCTACTGGTGTGCGGCGGACATCGGCTGGATCACCGGCCACTCCTACATCGTCTACGGGCCGCTCGCACTCGGCACCACGACGATGATGTACGAGGGGACGCCGGACTACCCCGAACGCGACCGGCTCTGGGAACTGATCGAGAAGAACGACGTCGACATCTTCTACACCGCGCCGACCGCGATCCGCGCGTTCATGAAGTGGGGCACGGAGTACCCCGAGCGCCACGACCTCTCGAGCCTGCGGCTGCTGGGTACCGTTGGCGAACCGATCAACCCCCGGGCCTGGAAGTGGTACTACAAGCACATCGGTGGCGAGGGCTGCCCGATCGTGGACACCTGGTGGCAGACCGAGACCGGCGGCATGATGGTCACCACGCTCCCGGGCGTCGACACGATGAAACCGGGGTCGGCGGGCCCGCCGCTGCCGGGCATCGGCGCGCAGGTCGTCGACACCGACGGCGACCCGATCGAGCCCGGCAGCGCCGGTTACCTCACGGTTCAGAAGCCGTGGCCCGGAATGCTCCGGACGCTCTATCGCAACGACGACCGCTTCATCGACGAGTACTGGCGCGAGTACTCCGACCCGGACGGCGACGAGTGGGTCTACTTCCCCGAGGACGGTGCCAAGCTGGACGACGACGGCTTCATCACCGTTCTCGGCCGCGTCGACGACGTGCTCAACGTCTCGGGACACCGCCTGGGGACGATGGAGATCGAGAGCGCCATCGTCGGCGTCGACGGCGTCGCCGAGGCGGCGGTCGTCGGCGGCCACCACGAGGTCAAGGGGGAAGCCGTCCACACGTACGTCATCCTGGAGGACGGCCGGGAAGCGAGTGACGACATGGAGCGTCGCATCGTCGCGGGCGTCGAGGACGCCATCGGTCCGATCGCCCGCCCGGAGGAAATCGTCTTCACCCCCGAACTCCCCAAGACGCGCTCGGGCAAGATCATGCGCCGCCTGCTCGAGGACATCGCCGACAGCGAGGAACTCGGCGACACCTCGACGCTTCGCAATCCGGACGTCGTCGAGGAGATCCAGGCGCGCGTGAGTGGAGACTGAGAAGCCGAATCCTGGGGAATTGATAGGCACGAACTGGTGAACACGGAGGTTGAATTCCACCGGGCGGTCGAGTTGGTTCGGGCGGGGTTGTTTCCCTGCTGAACTTCGCATACCGACCTAGTCGGCTGGTGCGAACTGGTGGTAGGTGACGACCGGCTCGAACCCCATCCGCTCGTAGAGTGGATAGCCCATCTCGGACGATTGCAACACCCCGACGTGGCAGCCAGCCTCGCGTCCGGCACGGAGCACCGCCCAACTCATCGCTTCCCCGATCCCCTGTCGACG
>SLIS01000456.1 GCA_007135505.1 Halovivax sp. | reverse complement strand
TGTGAACCGTTTTGTCCAGCAGTATCAGCGGCCGAGTTTCTCCCGGCCGATCCGCACGCCCGTGGGCGTGATGATGATCTGGTCGTCACCTTTCTGGACGATGTCGCCGTCGACCTCTCGAGCGACCTGCCGGAGCTCGTCGACGATGTGTTCGGCCGTGCTATCTTTCGTGCGCAGGCGGGTGATGTCGGCGATGACGATGTCGCCGTCGTAGACGGCGTCTTTGATGTCGATCGCGGACGGCTGTCCGTCGATCTCCGCGACGTGGACGTGCATCGTCGCCTGTCTTCCGTGGTCAGCTACGTCGTCGAGGTCGAGTTCGACGTAATCCTCGGTCGTTCGGGACTGCCCGCCGCCGAGAATTTTGCTCATGAGTCCCATAGTCGACAGACACCTTCGCTGTCAGTATAGTTCTTACGTCAGACGGAGTTTCACTGTCTCCTACCGTTCACTGTGACAACAATTCGTTTCGCCTGTTTCGTTCACGTTCCCCTATTATTCCGAACAGCTTATCGGGAAGACCATACGGGTCTTTTAAGTTATCATCCTCTGTGAGTGTACATGCAACACATACACCATGGGAGATGAGCATTACTCACGGCGAACGATTCTACAGGGAGTAACGGCGGGTGCCGTCGGAACGGCACTCGTGGGGAAGGCGACTGCAGCGGACGAGGGCGAGTACATCGTCGGCCTCGCCCCCGGCAGCGACCGGGGCGCGGTTCGGCAAGCGGCGCAATCGGTACGGAAGGAACTCGAGTTCGGTGAGATCGGGAGTGCGATCTCCGGTCGGTTCTCCGAACAGGCGGTCGAGGCGCTCCAGAACAACCCGAACGTCCGCTACGTCGAACAGAACGGTCGGATGCACGCACTCGGCCAGGAGACGCCGTACGGTATCGAGAAAGTCGAAGCGGACGTCGCGATCGAGAACGGCGAAACGGGCGATGGGGTCAGCGTCGCCGTCATCGACACGGGTATCGACGCCACCCACGAGACGCTCGCGGCGAACCTCGGCGAGGGGTACGCGACCGACGACGCCGCCTGTACCACGGGCTGCGGTGGCGGCCCCTTCGGCGGTGGCAACGACATCGAGGAGTGTCTCGAGCCGTGGGACGACGACAACGACCACGGCACCCACTGTGCTGGAACCGTCGGTGCGGCGGACGACGGCGCCGGCGTGCTCGGGGTCGCACCCGACGTGACGCTGCACGCGGTGAAGGTCCTCGACTGCAGCGGGGGCGGTTCGATGGACGACATCGCCGAAGGGATCGTCTGGTCGGCCGACCAGGGTCACGACGTCCAGAACCTGAGTCTCGGGGCGGATTCCGGGTCCGAGGTCGTCAAAGATGCCGTCGAGTACGCCACCAACGCGGGCGTGGTTCTCGTCGCTGCAGCCGGCAACTCGGGTCCGTGCACCGATTGTGTCGGCTATCCGGCCGCGTACGACGACGTGATCGCCGTCTCGGCCACCGACGAGAACGACGAACTGGCGGACTTCTCCTCGACGGGCCCCGAAGTCGACATCGCCGCGCCCGGTGTCGACGTCCTCTCGAGCGTTCCGCGAGACGACTACGCGGAGTTCTCGGGGACCTCGATGGCCTGCCCACACGTCGCTGGCGCCGCCGCGACGTTGCTCGCAGCCGGCTACGACCCCGACGAGGTTCGAGACCTCCTCGAAAACGCTGCTGAGGACATCGGCCTCGACGACAACGAACAGGGTGCCGGCCGACTGAACGTCGCGAACGCACTCGAGCTCGACGACGAGGACGACGAGGACGACGAAGAAGACGAGGACGAAGAAGACGACGACGAAGAAGAAGAAGACGACGAGGACGACGTCGAGTCAGACCCAGAGATCGACGAGTTCTCGCTGAGCACGCAGAACTCGGGCCCCTGGTCGCGCGCTGACGTCGAGTGGGCAGTCTCCGACGACGATGGCGCGCTCGAGTCCGTAACGTCCGAACTACTCGATGGCGACACCGTCCTGGATTCGGAGAGTTCGTCGGTCAGCGCCTCGAGTGCGTCGGGCGAACACGAACTGCGCACTCGCGACAGCCCCGACAGCGTCCGGCTCACTGTCGTCGACGAGGCTGGTAACGAGACGAGCGAGACGAGCGACCTCTAACCACGCCGCGGTACGCCAGTTTCACATTTTTTGAAGCTGTTTGTGACACTTCGAAATTACTTCTCGACGTTTGTGACCGAACGTCTGTAGAATCTGTCTTCTACACAGCACTGTTCAACGACAATGGAAATATTAATATAGCATGGTAATAACCGTTGGGTAGGCGCATGCCACGTCTGAACACGACACGCTGTGGACACACCCAAACCGGTGACGACCGCGTCGGGACGGGGTCGTCCCGAGGTGTCAGCTCGGCGGCGTGGGTTCGATTGCGAGCGTCGTCCCGGACGCGCTGGGGGCGCTGGTCGTCGTCGAGCGTAAGCGAGGTCACAGACGCCATGCGTCGCGCACTACACTATGTCAGACAACGACATCACACGCCGTCGCGTACTCCGCAGCACCGTTGCGGGCGTGGCGGCCACGGGAATCGCAGGTACTGCAGCAGGACAGGGGCCATCCGAACGGACGATCGTCGGACTGACCGCAGACGCCCCCGTTGGGCTCGCTCGCCAGGCAGCAGACGAAGTACATCACGAACTAGACTTCGACCAGATCGGGAAAGCGATCGTCGGGAAGTTCCCCGAGGAGGCTCTCCAGGGACTCGAGAACAACCCCCACGTTCGGTACGTCGAGGCCGACCAGAAAGCGTTCGCACTCCAGACGGTCCCGTGGGGCGTCGACCGCGTCGGCGGCGACGTACTCCACCAGGAAGGTGAGACCGGCGCCGGCGGGTCGATCGCGATCCTCGACACCGGGGTACAGGTCGATCACGAGACGCTCGACGTCGCAGGCGGCGCTGCTTTTGGAACCACCTGTTCTACCTGTCCAGAACCGTACGGCGACGACAACGGACACGGCACCCACTGTGCCGGGACGGCAGTCGCGCCGGACAACGGGACCGGCGTCGTCGGCGTCTCACTGGATTCGGACCTGTACGCTGTGAAGGTGCTCGACTCGTCCGGCGGCGGAGACTTCGGCGACGTCGCGGCCGGCATCGAGTGGGCCGCAGATCAGGGCATCGACGTCGCTTCCCTCTCACTCGGGGGTCCGACCCCCGTCCAGGCGCTCGAGGACGCCTGTGAGTACGCCGTCAGTCAGGGAACGCTGGTCGTCGCCGCAGCGGGCAACGACGGCTGCTGTGACAGCGTCGGCTATCCAGCGGCGTACGATAGCGTGATCGCCGTCTCCTCGACTGACGACAACGACAACATCTCGAGTTTCTCCTCGCGCGGCCCCGAAGTCGACATCGCCGCGCCCGGCAGCGACATCTACTCGACGTACATCAACAACGGTTACGACACGCTCTCGGGGACGTCGATGGCGTGTCCGCACGTCGCCGGTGCGGCCGCACACCTGATGGCCAACGGCATGACCAACGCTGAAGCCCGCCAGCAACTCCAGGACACCGCCGAGGACATCGGCCTCAGCGACAACGAGCAGGGTCACGGACTGCTCGATGCCGAAGCGGCGGTCCTCGGGGAGCCATCCGAGCCCGGACTCTCCGTCTCGACGAACTCCGCCACCGGCGTCGGCGAGACGGCCGCGACGCTGAACGGCTCGCTGAACGACCTCGGCGACGCGAACAGCGCAGACGTCTACTTCGAGTGGGGCGAAGTCGGCAGCGGATTCCCCAACTCGACGACCCCCGAGACGCTCACCTCGACGGGATCGTTCAGCGAGACGATCTCCGAGCTATCTGGGGGCACGGACTACGAGTTCCGCGCCGTCGCCGAGACTGCCGACGACGCCGATACCGGGAGCACGCAGTCGTTCACGACCGACAGCGACGACGGCGACTGTTTCATCACGACGGCGACCGCGGGCGAGGGGCACACGCTTACCTCGCTGCGGCGCTTCCGTGATGAGTCCATGTCGGCGACGCCGATGGGCCGTGGACTGGTCGGCCTCTACTACCGCATCAGCCCACCCATCGCCGACACGCTCGCCGAACACCCCGAGAGCCTGACGGCCCGGACCACTCGAAAGATCGTGGACCTGTGCGCTTCGCTCTCGGACAGGCAGGCCAATGCCGAGTCGGCAGTCGAGAGCGCCTCCATCGGCGTCGCGCTCACGGCCCTGTACGCCGTCGGCATCCTGGTGGGTGCCGGTGGCCACGCCGGAATCCGTGCTCGAGAACTGGCATCGCGGTAATCGACCGAGACGGATCTCCTCGAGTCGGTGACGCCCGCGAGGGCACTGCCCCGAGGGGGTCCGAACTTCGGCACACGACTGCCGGTACGCCTGATTTTTTGTCAGCCCACTCCCTGGAGACGCCCATGACGTTCAGCATCTGCGTCCGGGAGACCTACGAGGACGAAGACGGCGAGGGACAACGCCGATTCGGCGTCGCGGTCACGACTCGCCTCGCCGGCGTCGGCACGCTCTGTCCGTTCGCCAGCGAGAACGGCGCGATAGCCACACAAAGTCTGGTCAACGTCGACCTCGGCCGGCGCGGCATCCGGTACGTCGACGAGGGCCTCGCCATCGAGGACGCCCTCGAGGCGCTGCTCAACGCCGACGACGGCGCCGCCGGCCGCCAGCTCCACGGCGTCGACGCCGACGGGACGTTCGCGTTCTCCGGCGCGGAGTGTCTCGACTGGTACGGCCACCTCGAGGGCGAGAACTACACCGTCGCGGGTAACCTGCTGACGGGTGAGTCGGTGATCGAGGCAACCGCGGCGAGCTACGAGGCGAGCGACCCCGACGAACCGCTGGCGAAACGGCTGATCGACGCGCTCGAGGCCGGCGACGAGGAAGGTGGGGACAAACGAGAGGAGTTGCCGATCCAGAGCGCCGCGCTCGTCGTCCGGACGACCGAAGCGCACGACCTCGACCCCTTCTACGACGACCTCCGCGTCGACGCGACCGAAGAACCGATCGCCGACCTTCGGGAGACGTACGACCTCGCCAGGCAGGGCTACGCGGACGCGATGGCGCGCTACGAGGACGCCTACGACGAAGACGACCTCGAGTCGACCGACGGACACTGAGCGTTCTACGTCGTCGGTTCCCGCTGGCACGCTCGA
>SLIS01000111.1 GCA_007135505.1 Halovivax sp. | reverse complement strand
GCCGGTGTGAACGGCCGCACCGTTCTCGTCGGTCGCCGGTCGAAGCCGACCGTCGCGTCGCTGTACTGTGATCGATCGGAGCGCCGCTCGGTCGGATCGATCGACGACGTCGGTTCCCGGCTACATCGCTTCCTGAACGACGGCGTTTCCCGGACCCTTCGGTCACTGGACTACGGCGTTTCCCTGGTTGTCCCGTGATAGTGGCGGTGAACACACGGCACGTGACAGTGAAACGTGTCCACTACAGTGCCCGCTGGCCGGAATGTCGTCGGACTGACGGGGCGAAGCGAGGGCGGGCTCCCGCTGGCCGGCCTGATAGGCACTCGCATACGAAATTCGAAAATCTACTACGGCTTTCGTAACGTATCGTGGGGCTTATTACGATGTACGAACTTCGAACGGACGACCAATGGCTTCCGCGCACCACCACGAGCCGGACGGGCGCACGATCCTGCTCATCGGCAGTGGCCCGATTCAGATCGGCCAGGCGGCGGAGTTCGACTACTCCGGCGCCCAGGCCTGCCGGGCACTGCAGGAGGAAGGTGCCCGCGTCGTGCTCGTCAACTCGAATCCGGCGACGATCATGACCGATCCGGAGATGGCGGACCGGGTCTACATCGAGCCGATCACCACCGAGGCGATCGCCGAGATAATCAGGACGGAAGAGCCCGACGGCGTCATCGCTGGGCTCGGCGGCCAGACCGGGCTCAACGTCACGGCCGAACTCGCCGAGCAGGGCGTCCTCGAGGAACACGACGTGGAGATCATGGGGACGCCGCTTTCGACCATCTACGCCACCGAGGACCGGGACCTGTTCCGCCAGCGGATGGAGTCCATCGGACAGCCGGTTCCTCGATCGACGACGATCTCGCTCGACGACGGCGAGACCGTCGCCGAGTTGACGGAGACCGACCTCCGCGAACGCGTCGAGGGCGCGGTCGACGCGGTCGGCGGCCTGCCGGTCATCGCCCGCACGACGTACACGCTCGGTGGCTCCGGTTCCGGCGTCGTCGAGGAGATGGACGAGCTGATCGAACGCGTGCGAAAGGGACTGCGCCTCTCGCGCAACAGCGAGGTACTCGTCACGGAGTCGATCGCCGGCTGGATCGAACTCGAGTACGAGGTGATGCGCGACGCCGACGACTCCTGTATCATCATCTGTAACATGGAGAACCTCGACCCGATGGGCATCCACACGGGCGAGTCGACGGTCGTCACCCCCTCGCAGGTCATTCCCGACGACGGCCACCAGGAGATGCGCACCGCGGCACTCGACGTCATTCGCGAACTCGGTATCCAGGGCGGCTGTAACATCCAGTTCGCCTGGCGCGACGACGGCACGCCCGGCGGCGAGTACCGCGTCGTCGAGGTGAACCCCCGCGTCTCGCGCTCGTCGGCGCTGGCCTCGAAGGCGACAGGCTACCCGATCGCGCGGGTGACCGCGAAGGTCGCGCTCGGCAAGCGCCTCCACGAGATCACCAACGAGATCACGGGCGAGACGACCGCCGCGTTCGAGCCCGCGATCGATTACGTCGTCACCAAGGTGCCACGCTGGCCCAAGGACAAGTTCGACGACGTCGACTTCGAACTGACGACGGCGATGAAGTCGACGGGCGAGGCGATGGCTATCGGTCGCACCTTCGAGGAAAGTCTCCTCAAGGCGCTTCGATCGTCGGAGTACGACCCCAGCGTCGACTGGGCCGAGGTCGGCGACGACGAACTCGAGACGGCCTACCTCGAGACGCCCACGCCCGACCGGCCCTACGCCATGTTCGAGGCGTTCGACCGGGGCTACACCGTCGAGGAGGTATGCGAACTGACCGGCATCCACGACTGGTACGTCGAGCGCTTCGCTCGCATCGCGACGGCGGATCGAACCGCTCGCGACGGCGAGTTCACCGAGGCCGCCGTCGCGGGACGGACCAACGCGGCTATCGCGGCCACCGCCGGGGTCGACGTCGAGACGGTCGAGGAGTCGGTCCCCGGCCGGACGTACAAACAGGTCGACACCTGTGCCGGCGAGTTCGAGGCCGAGACGCCGTACTACTACTCCGCACGCCAGTCCGCGTTCGCCGGTGCTGCCGTTCCCGGCACCGGTGACGGTGGCTCGCAAGCCAGCGGGTCGACTCGGGGCGCCGCGGCCGCCAGCGAACTCGAAATCGATCCCGACGTCGAAAGCGTGGTCGTCGTCGGTGGCGGCCCGATCCGGATCGGTCAGGGGGTCGAGTTCGACTATTGTGCAGTCCACGCGGTCCAGGCGTTGCGCGAACTCGGGATCGACGCCCACGTCGTGAACAACAATCCGGAGACGGTGTCGACGGACTACGACACCTCCGACGGCCTGTTCTTCGAGCCGATCACGGCCGAGGAGGTCGCCGACGTGGCCGAGGCCACCGGGGCCGACGGCGTGATGGTCCAGTTCGGCGGCCAGACGTCCGTCAACGTCGGCGAACCGCTCGAGGACGAACTCGACCGGCGCGGGCTCGACTGCGAGATTCTCGGAACGGGGGTCGAGGCGATGGACCTGGCGGAGGATCGAGATCGGTTCAACGCCCTGATGGACGAGCTCGCCATTGCCCAGCCGGACGGTGGGACGGCGACCTCCCGCGAGGAGGCCCTCGAACTCGCCCACGAGATCGGCTATCCGGTACTCGTCCGTCCCTCCTACGTCCTCGGCGGGCGCGCGATGGAGATCGTCTACGACGACGCGGAACTCGAGGAGTACATCGAGGAGGCCGTTCGCGTGAGTCCGGACAAGCCGATTCTCGTCGACGAGTTCCTCGACGACGCCGTCGAGCTCGACGTCGACGCGGTCGCCGACGGTGAAGCGGTCCTCATCGGCGGGATCATGGAACACGTCGAGTCCGCCGGCGTCCACTCCGGTGACTCCGCGTGTATGATTCCCCCTCGCTCGCTGGGCCGTGCGGTCAATCGTCGGGTCCGGGAAGTCGCCGAGGACGTCGCCCGCGGGCTGGGAACCGTCGGTCTGCTCAACGTCCAGCTCGCGGTCAAAGATGGCGAGGTGTACGTCCTCGAGGCGAATCCACGCTCCTCGCGGACGGTGCCGTTCATTTCGAAGGCGACCGGCGTGCCGATCGCGAAGATCGCCGCGAAGGTGATGGCCGGCCACTCGCTCTCGGAACTCGACATTACCGAGCAGGTGCCGGCCCAGACCTCGATCAAGGAGGTCGTCCTCCCGTTCGACCGGCTGCCGGGGTCGGACCCGCGACTCGGTCCCGAGATGAAGTCGACGGGGGAGGTCATGGGAACCGCCGACACGTTCGGGAAGGCCTACGAGAAGGCCCAGTCGGCCGCGGCCAATCCCATCCCCGAGTCGGGGACGATCGTCCTCGACCTCGCCGACGACGCGTTCCCGGACCCCGACAGCGAGGCCGGCGAGGCGCTCGTCGACGGCTACACCGAGTACTACGAACTTTCGGACGCCGTCGACCTGGTGGAGGCGGCCAGGCGCGGCGAGATCGACCTGATCGTCTCCGGCAAGCGCGACCTGCTCACCGTCGCCGTCGAGGAGGAGATTCCGTACTTCTCGACGGCGGAGGCGGCCGCGGCTGCGCTGGAGGCCCGCGCCCACCGGGACGAACCGATCGACGTCCGCGCCGTCAGCGACCGTCCCCAGCGCGACGAGTACTGGGGCCAGCCCAGGGACGAGTAGAACAAATCGAAGCGTTCTACGCCGCCCGTAGGTACTATCGACTCCTCTCTGCCAGTAACCGCTACTTTTTTATTCCGTTTGGCCCTACATTCGGGTGGAGGTGAGCATCGACATGAAGAGAGCCATCCGTACGGTTCCTGGCTACCGTCGACTGCGACGCATCGTCTCACAGACCAGTCGGTACGACCTGCTGCTGGCGATCATCCCCCTCGCGTTCGCCAGCGCCGCGACGATCAGTCAGGCACTGGGGATCCCGCTGGAGGCGGGGATGCTCGCCGCGAGCGTGGTCGGTCTGTTCGCCCTCGTCGACGGCCTCTTCCTGCGACCGCCGAACGGGACTCGTGGCGTGTGAGCGCAGCTTCCCTCCTCATCCGGTGAGCGTGTGACCATCGCCTCCGGGGGAACGTGTGCTCGCCCCTCCGACCGCATCACCGCAGATCGAACTCCGGCGGACGGGCAACTCCCTGGCCGCACGCGATGCAATCATCACCGGCAGTGCCATCGCTGACGACGAATCGATCGCTACCGAGTACACACTCGTCCTCGCCGACGACGATTTCGACGTCGACAGAGACTGCCGTCCGCGACGTCGATTGTATCGAACCGCGATCGGTCTCGTCGTCATAGACGGACGAGTGGGTAGAGTTGTCACGGCTCCACTCCAACAGTCTAAAGCGACCGTACGCTGATTCTCGCACATGGAGTATCACGAGGCGGCCAACCGGCTCTACGACCTGGGCCGGTTCGGGATCCGGCCGGGGACGGCGTCGACGGCGGACGTACTCGCCCACCTCGGGGACCCGCACGAGTCGGTCGACGCGGTCCAGATCGCGGGGTCGAACGGGAAGGGGTCGACGGCCCGGATGCTGGAGTCGATCCTGCGGGAGGCGGGCTACACCGTGGGGCTGTACACCTCACCGCACCTGGAGGACATGCGCGAGCGAATCCGCGTCGACGGCCGTCGCATGCCGAAGACCGCCGTGACGACTTTCGTCGAGGCGTGTGATGAGTATCTCACCGACCGAGGCGCCGACGGCGCCTCGCCGACCTTCTTCGAGACGACGACGGCGATGGCGCTGTGGCACTTCGCCCGCGAGGACGTCGACTTCGCCGTGCTCGAGGTCGGTATCGGCGGCAAGCTCGACGCGACGAGCGTCGTCGATCCCGTCGCGAGTGCGGTGACGAGCGTGAGCCTGGAACACACGGACGTCCTCGGGGACTCCGTCGCGGAAATCGCCCGTGACAAGGCCCACGTCGCCGGCGAGCACCCGCTCGTGACCGCGACTGACGGCGACGCGCTGACCGCGATTCGCGAGGTCGTCGACGACGTGGTGACGGTGAGCGACGGCGCGGCCGGCCGAGACCCGGCAGAACCCGACGTTCGGGTCACGTACGAGGGGCGCGTCTCCCACGCCGAGTCGGCCGTGACGATCTCGTTCGACGATCGGCTGCCGGCTCCGACTGACGAACCGATCGAGAGTC
>SLIS01000464.1 GCA_007135505.1 Halovivax sp. | reverse complement strand
CGCCAGCTTCGCGGCTCCCTGCTTCGGGTGGCGTAACACGATCGCGTCGGTGTATCCTTCGATGACCCGGACCGTATCGGCGAGGCTCTCACCCTTCTTGACGCTCGAGGACTCGACCGATCCCATGTCGACGACGTCGCCGCCCAGTCGTTTGATAGCCGTCTCGAAACTCATCTTCGTACGGGTGCTTGGTTCGAAGAACAGCAACCCGAGCAGCTTTCCCGCGTGACTCGACTCCAGACTGACGTCGTCGGACGCGATCGCCGCGGCGTGATCGAGGACCGCCTCGACGTCCGCTCGCGACAGTTGTTTGCTCGTGAGGAGATTTCCGTGGCGCATCTATCCGTGTAGGCGGTGCGATACCCCTTGAATCTCCCCATCCACGGGCGGCCGAGACGACGACAGGATCCGTTCACGAGGTACCGATCGGGCGTCGACGCTGCTCGCGTCGGTGTTCCCCGGAGGTCCGACCCTCCACCAGCATTCGGTACGGCGGTGATCGTTCGAAGGCAAAGAGTTATGCGAGCGGTCTTCCCAATTGCGTACGACTGTATGGCAGGTCGGCTACAGACTGGTATCGACGTGTTGGACCGGAAGCTCGAGGGTGGCTTACCACCTGGCTGTACCGTCGCCTACACCGCCCCACCGGCGAGCCAGTCGGAACTTCTCCTCTACCAGCTGACGGCTGCTCGCGGCACGCTTTACATCTCCACCCAGCGATCCGACGACGAGATCCGACACAGTATCGAATCGTCCCAGGCGCGCGTCGGTAGTCCAACGGTCAGACACGTCACGGGCAACGAACCGGTCGAAGACGCCCATCGTCTGGTGAGCGCGCTGCCCGATGGGGCAAATCTGATCATCGACACGATGGATGTCCTCGAACGGACCGACCTCGACGCCTACCGGACGTTCCTCTCGGATCTCAAGACTCAGATGCTCGAAACCGGCTCGATCGCAATTCTCCACTGTCTCGATGGCGAATCGACGCCGCCGAACCGCTCGACGACCCTGCACATGGTCGACGCCGTCTTCGACCTGGAGACGACCGTCGGTCCAACCGAACTCGAAAACTACCTGACTATTCCCAAGTTCCGAGCGGGCGGCGCGCCGACCGAGCGGATCAAACTCGAACTCGCGGATCAAGTAGAGATCGATACGAGCCGCGACATCGCCTGAACCGGATCGTTCCGATCGATCCTTCGAACGTCGGTATCGGTACGCAACGTGCCAGTCAGTGCCCGGTGTGGCGCCTTCGCCGGCATTTCCACCGATTCGTCAGTCCGGGCCAGCCGACGAGTTCGAATTATCGACCTCATCGCGCTCGGTCCGATCGCGATCGAACGGCGCTCGTCGGGCCGCCGACAACCGCAGCGACACGACTCATCAGGGGTACTCAAAAACGAACGGAGGCCGTCGTCTCGTTACTCTTCGACGTCGGCTTCGAGTTCCTCGACGATCTCGTCGGCGTCGATGTCGGCGTCTTCGAGGGCGTCCTCGAGATCGCTCTCCTCACCGCCTCCCATGCCACCCATCATGCCGGGCATGCCCATTCCCATGCCGGCGCTGCCGTCGATGACGTCCTGGACGATGACGCGGTCGACGCCGACCTTGTCGATAACGTCCTGGGCGATTTGCTGCTTCGAGAACATCCACTGCTGGTTCATCGTCAACTGTGGAGTCGACTCGACGTATAGAGTTTCCTTCTCGACGATTTCGGTTTCGAACTCCGGTTCGGCTTCCTCGTCGTCTTCCTCGTCATCGTCGTCGGGCTCGACGAGGACCTCCTCTTCGACCTCGTCAGTCTCGATCCAGAGGTCGGGCTCGACGTCGATGTACATCTCGAACAGCCCCGCTGCCTGCTGCTCGCGGTCGTCGACCGTACTCAGCACTTCGTACTCGTATTCGACGTCCTCGCCGGCGAGCGGATGATTGAAGTCGACGCGTGCGCGGCCGCCGATGATCGTCTCGACGAATCCGTTTCGACCCTCGAGTTGAACCTGCGCGCCGGGGTAGCGGTCGTCCTCGTCGATCTTCTCCGCGCTGATCGTCTCGACTGCGTCCGGGTCGTAGGTGCCGAACGCTTCCTCGGCGGGGACGGTGACCGTTCCGTCGTCCCCGACACCGGCGCCGTAGATTGCTTCCTCGACGGTCTCGAAGATGTGTCCTTCACCCAGAACGATGGTTCGCGGTTTGAACTCGCGGTCCACCTCGATGCCTTCCTCGTCGGCGACCGCCTGGTCCGTCGTGTCGACCAGCTGGTCGTCCTCGACGGTACGCGCGGTGTAGGCGACCTCGACGAAGTCGCCCGGTCCGAGCCCGTCTTCCGTCTCGGCCGATTCCGCGTCGGCGTCCGGTTCGTCCTCGTCTGGCGTGCTCGGTTCGACGTCATCGGCCGGTGCGTCTGCTTCGGCCTCCTCTTCCTCGGTCATACGTTGTACGTCCCGCCGTCTACATTTAAGGAACACGTTTTGTCCCCGCGAGGCCCGGTTCGTCACCGTCCCCGTCCAGTCGATCAGCAGGAGCGTTCGAGCATGAAATCGAGGTAACGTGTCCGTTTCGAGACACGCTGGCGGTTCGCACTCGACGAATCCGTTATTGTCGCATCGAACGACCACGTGGGCGCTCGATCTGTCTCTGATCGATCAGTCCCGAGTACGATCGTCCATCCGGCTATCGTGTACCCGGTGAGCACACGTAATCAAGCGTGAGAACACGCAATCCCGAACGCGGTCGGCCCGATCAGAACGTGCGATACTTGTCGCTCATCTTCGAAACGGGGGTATGTACGAAGTGGAGGTGAAGCTTCCGGCCGCACACGATCGGGTCCGTGAGCGACTCGAGGCGCTGGGAGCGACGGCGATAGGCCGCGTCGTCCAGATCGACACGTACTACGACGCACCGCATCGATCGTTCGAGTCGACCGACGAGGCGTTGAGACTTCGCCGCGAGCGCAGCGAGGGTGACGAACGAGTCGAGTTGACCTACAAGGGCCCGCTGGTCGACTCGCAGTCGAAGACGAGAGAGGAGTTCGAAACCGGTCTGACGGACGCCGGCGCGGCGAAGAAGCTCCTCGATCGACTCGGATTTGATCCGGCAGCCACCGTTCGGAAGGAGCGCGACCGGTACGCCCTGGGGGACCTCACGGTCTCGCTCGACGACGTCGCGGACGTGGGTGAGTACGTGGAGGTCGAACGACTCGCCCCGGAGGACGACATTTCGGCCGTCAGATCGGAGATATACGACGTCCTCGAGCGACTAGGTCTCGATCCGTCCGAGCAAGTTCGGACGTCGTATCTCGGAATGAAACTCGAGCGGACGCAATGAAACGACGGCTCGGTCGAACGTTCCCGTGACGTGGCGGATCCCAACTCCGGACGGAGCGCTCAGTAATCTCTGACTCGAAACTCATTTTCGCAAGTTATAGAACCGGTCCACCGTAACTCGCCACCAATGACCGACCGGAACATACGCGTCGAGCCGTTCGAGCGACGAGCCGTCGAGGATCAGGAGATCGAAATCGTCGAGCGAAAGGGTATCGGCCACCCCGACTCGATCTGTGACGGTATCGCCGAGCACGTCTCGCAGGCGCTCGCACGGGAGTACCTCGATCGCGTCGGAACCATCTTGCACTTCAATACCGACGAGACACAGCTCGTCGCCGGGGAAGCGGCGCCCGCGTTCGGCGGGGGCGAAGTCATCGACCCGATTTACATTCTGATCGTCGGCCGGGCGACCAAACACTACGAGGGTCAGACGATCCCCACGGAGACAATCGCCCTCCGGGCCGCGCGCGAGTACCTCGCCGAGACGATTCCAGGGCTCACGTTCGGGGAGGACGTGATCGTCGACGTCAAACTCGGCGAGGGAAGCGGTGACCTCCAGGACGTTTTCGGCGAGGACGACGAGGTTCCAGTTCCGATGGCCAACGACACGAGTTACGGCGTTGGACACGCGCCGCTTTCGGAGACCGAGCGCATCGTCCGCGACGCCGAACGGCGTCTGACCGGTGAGTACGCGGCGAACAATCCGGAACTCGGCGCCGACGTGAAGATCATGGGCAAGCGCGAGGGCGACGAGATCGACGTCACCGTGGCCGCGGCGATGATCGACGAACACGTGCCGGACATGGACGTCTACCGGGACGCCGTCTCCCGGGTTCGCGACTTCGTAACGACGGTCGCGACCGAACACACCGACCGCGACGTTCGGGTCCACGTCAACACCGCCGACGACTACGAAGCGGGGTCGATCTACCTCACCGTCACGGGGACGTCTGCCGAGCAGGGTGACGACGGTTCCGTCGGTCGCGGTAACCGGGCTAACGGACTCATCACGCCCAACAGATCGATGTCGATGGAGGCGACGAGCGGAAAGAATCCCGTCAACCACATCGGCAAGATATACAACCTGCTCTCGACGGAGATCGCTCGGGCGATCGTCGACGAAGTCGAGGGTGTCTCTGACCTTCGGGTTCGCCTGCTCAGCCAGATCGGTCGACCGATCGACCATCCACACGTCGCCGACGTCCACGTCATCACTGACGACGGCGTTTCGATAGCCGACGTCGACGCACAGATCGAGTCGATCGTCGACCGCGAACTGGCCGACGTGTCGACCCTCACGAAGCGCGTGATCGACGGCGAACTCACGACGTTCTGATCGGTACCCCTGGCGTACCCAACGTCGGTCACAGGCTTCGTCCTGGACCTGGCGTCCCGATCGGTCTGTTCCGGCGGAAACCGATCGGGGTTTCCTCACGGCCGTCGGTGCCACCGATAGCGTTCGTCAGCCAGCGACGAGTCCATAGTCCGCCTCGCGGCGACGAGGGATACGTTATTCGTCCCACGTCAGATCGCTTCGCTGGCCGCTCGCGTGGATAGGGATGTCGAGGGTACTGGCGACGACAGGACGACGGTACGTGTTCACTCGTTCCGGACGTGACCGACGGTCGGACGGAGATTTTCATTCCGGGTTCGCAAGAGTCAAGAGCAAATGCGGGAGACTACCTATATCGATTCGAAGTAGTTGAGGAATGGATTCGACGAACGGGCGTTCTCGACGGATTGTCTTCGCTGTCGTCGCCAGTACCTTCTTCGTGGGATTCGGAGGCGGCGTCGTCTTTCCCATCTTGCCAAATCTCGGGGAAGTGCTTGGCATCTCCGCGTTCATGGTCGGG
>SLIS01000139.1 GCA_007135505.1 Halovivax sp. | reverse complement strand
TGGCAGATCGGTACCTCCGAGCCACGGGGTTCGACGTGCGGTCCCGTTCAGGTACTCGTCGGCGAGCGATCGAGCACGCCTCGCTTCTCGGCTGCGTAACCGAAGACGTCTTCGTAGCCGTTGGGCGAGACGAGCACCGGGTAAAACGGCTCGTCGGCGGTTCGAACGTCGCCGTCGACCGCCGCGAACGGGGTCCCTGCCTCGACCCGATCGAAGTTGTCGACGAAGATCTCGTATCGATCGGCCACCGCCTTCGCGATCGTGTCGACCAGTCTGTAGACCGGTAGTGAACGCGTGTCGGAATCGGCCGGAATCACCCCGGTGGCGGTGAGAAAGGCCCGTGCGAGCCGATGGGCGTTAGCCGTCGCCGTCTCCGATCCCTGCAGCCCACACTCGACTTCGATCGTCTCCGCGCCGGTGACGAGCCGACCCTGGGCGAACGCCCCCGTCTCGACGAGTGCCGTGATGGGCAGACGTGGGCAGATCTCGCGTGCGGTCTCGCTCACCTCGTCGACGATCGCGAACGGGGTCGCGTGACTCTGTGTCGAGTGCATCGAACAGACGAGACAGCCCTCGAGCTCGTCGACGAGTCGAGCGGCGAGTCGCTGTTCGTGAGTGGGGCCGTCGCGCTCGCCGGGGAACGCACGGTTTAGGTCCTCGTCGACGTATCTCGTGCCGGCTTCGATCGCTCGCTCGTTCGCGACGACGAGCTTGACCGGTCGAGACACTGTCGGCGATTCCGCGAGTAGTTGCTCGATCGCGTTGACGCCGCAGGGTTCGTCTCCGTGAATGCCCCCAACCAGGGCGATCGACGGTTCTCCGGATCCCAACTGTGCCACCCTCATTTGGCGTATACAGTACGTTCGGACACTAATAGGGTTCGAAAATCTGGGCGGGAGTTCGATCCCGAGCCCACCGATCCGCCCCGTCGGCTACAGCGAGATCCAGCCGGATTTCCTCTCTCGGTCGCGAAGATTCCAGCGATGTTCGACTCGCTCCCCGTTAGTCCGCAGAGTGATGACGGCGTCGAACAGCGGCTCGTAGAGCCTGACGGCTTCGTCGGTCGGATCGATCGGCAAGTGAAAGTGTCCCATCCCTCGACTCCGCCTGATGCGAGTAGTCATGGCGTGTAGCAGTCGAAAGACGTTCTCGGTGTCGTAAGCGTCTAGCAGTTCCGAAACCGAGTCCACGCAGACCCGTAGTTCGGACGGGTCGAGGGGCGAGTCCGCTTCGAACTCGTCGACCGTCTCGAGAAACGCCGCGGCGAGCGCGTCGAGGTGCGAGATGCGGGCAAGACGATCGTCGTCGGCGAGTTCGCCAGCCGTCCGGTCGTCAGTCAGCAACAGAATCTTTCGCCGCTCGGTCCGGCACGATTCGTGGCCACGAACGCACTCCGGATTCGTCGAGACGACGAGCCGACGTCGACTGACTCGCGAGTCGTCACCCATGAACCGCTCGCAAACCGTCTCGTGTGGCTCGCACGAACCACCTCCGACGACGAGTACGTTGCTTCCCCGCCGCTTGAGCGCCCCCAGGGTCCGGACGAAAGGGACTCCTTTGGCCGTCCCGCCCCCCAGCTTGCTTCCCATTCGATATGAGGAACAATACCCTTACAAATAATAATTATGGCCGTAAAATCATCTATTAATAACGATCAACGCTACTTGTCGGGACCGGCTCGCGGCGACCGAGCGGATCGGTCGCTTCAGGATGGACCCACTCATTTTTCGTGATGGAGGAGTACTACTTCGACATGAGCGACGACGAACTCGCGGCGGCACTCTCCGAACTCGCCGCTTCGGTGGACCGACTCGGCGAGTTGCTGGCGGCGGACCGTCGGTCCGGACTCCGTCCGCCCCGAACCGTCGAGCTACTTCGTGCGACGGACGAGGTAGCAATACCGACCCTCATCTCGATCCTCGAGGCGCAGATTCGGTTGCTCGAGGCGTTGCAGTACGGAACCCGCCTCGTTCGTGGCGAACGATCGATTCGATCCCGCAAACCGACGACCGGGCCGCTCACCCGACGGGCCACGACGGGTCAGGAAGCGGCGCTCGAACAACTCGGCAAGACCCTGGAGCAACTGCGCAGTCGGCTCGAATCGGGAGACGACGAGCGCGTCGAGACGGCGCTCGACCGGACCCAGTCGCTGTACGAGGAGCTCGAACGGCGACTCGCGAAGATGGAGCCGACTCCATCTGACTCGGCACCCGCCGACGGATACGAGATCGAAATCGACGACCTGACGGATTCGACCGACGATTCCGAGGTGGACGCTGGCGATTCGAACGGCGGCAACGTTCCAGCTCGGTCCTCCGAACCGGACGACACGGCCATCGACGTCGAGGCCGAACTCCAGACGCTGCGCGACCAGTATCGATCGGACGAATCCGACCAGGATGTGACACCTGACAGCGAAGCGTCGGCCGATCGAGACGCGAAGACGGGCGCGAGGGAGAGCGGCGCTCCTGAAACAAATGGCGACACGGACGGCGATTCGACCGACACGGGTGACGATGCTGAACCGAAACGGGGCGATTCCGAGCGGAACGGTACCGGCGAGGATTCGACGGACGCTGGATCCGAGAGTAGCGAGTGAACGTATCCAGTTGCCCCACGGTTCCACTCGGATCGAGGTTCACGTCGGGAGGGAACAACGATCGGCAAGACCAACGGGTCAGTCGATCGCGAGCGGGCCGCTCAGTCGGTGTCTTCGACTGGCGCGAACCGATATCCGTCCCAGTCCTGGCTCTCCGCGATTCTAATTCCGGCCTCGGGATCGCGAAGTTCCTCGGCGTAAACCGGTCGGACGGCATCGCCGACGTCGATTTCGTCGGTCGTCACCTGTCCGAGTGCACGGACCCTTTCACCGTCGACGTCGAACTGGACGATGGCGAGCGTATTGGGCTCCCTGACACCTGGTGGCGGCGCCATACTCGTCGTCCAGGTGACGATCTCCCCCGTGTACTCGCTCAGATCGATCGTCTCGACGGGTTCGGTACCGTCGGGGCCGACGGGATGGCCGGGATACTCGATCGATCCGTCCTCGTACCTGACCGCGTCCATCGACGCGCCCTCGTCGTCGGTTCCGTTCCCGGTCATGCCGGCCCCTCCAGGATGGTCGTCGTCACGCAATTTCCGAATCCGCCGACGTTACAGCACAGCCCCACGTCGGCGTCGACCTGTCTCGGTCCGGCCTCACCGAGCAGTTGCTCGTATATCTCGACGGCCTGTGCCACGCCGCTTGCGCCAAGGGGGTGGCCCTTCGACTTGAGGCCGCCCGAGGTATTGACCGGCAGCGATCCCGTCTCCCGGTCGAGTTCGCCGTCTTCGACGAGCCTCCACGCCTGTCCCTGTTCGGCGAACCCGAGCGCCTCTAGCTGCAGTAGTTCGAGAATCGTGAACATGTCGTGGAGTTCGGCGACGTCGACGTCCGCCGGACCGTAGCCGCTCATCTCGAACGCGCCGTCGCTGCTCGTCGCCACCGCGCCCATGTGAGACGGATCGGCACGCTGGTGGACGACGTGCGTATCGGTTGCGCCGTCGACGCCCGCGACGACGACGTACTCGTCGGTGTATTCGCGAGCCACCGATTCCGGACAGAAGACGAGCGCGGCCGAACCATCCGTGATGGGACAGAAGTCGTACAACCGGAGCGGATCGGCTACGATCGGCGACTCGAGGATCGTCTCGACGTCGACCGCCTTCTGGAACTGTGCCTTCGGATTGTCGACGCCGTTCCGGTGGTTCTTCGCCGCCACTTTGGCGAGCGACTCGCGTGGTGCGTCGTACCGGTCGAGGTAGTGGCGCGCAGTCAGTCCCGCGAACGACGGGAGCGTTACCCCGTGTTTGTACTCGGCGGGGTGGGTGAGTGAGGCGATGACGTCCGTTGCCTCCGGCGTGCTCCGGTGGGTCATCTTCTCGCCGCCGACCAGCAGCGTCAGTTCGCTCGCTCCACTGGCGATGGATCGCCACGCGGCGTAGATCCCGGCGCCGCCGCTCGCGCTCGTCTGGTCGATGCGTTCCGTGTAGGCCGGTATGGCGCCGAGATCGTGTGCCAGTGCGTTCGAAATGCCGGTCTGACCCTCCAGTTCGCCGCTGGCCATGTTCGAGACGTACAGGTGCTCGACGTTCTCGGCCCCGACGCCGGCGTCTTCGAGCCCGGCTCGGCCGGCTTCGACGAGCAGCTCACGGATCCAGGCCTCCCGCATTCCGAACTGTGTCATCGACGCCCCGATGATCGCCACGCGTTCCATACCACAGTCTCGATCAATGACCGTTTAAACTGTGTCGGTCAATGAACTAACAGAACTCGCTGATCTCGTCACCCCGATACAGGGTGGTATCGACGGACCGGCGTCGTTCGGTCTCTCGGTGACATTCGACCGGCTCGGACATACCTTCGCTTCGGGCCGCGATCGAGTTCGGACCTCGTCCGAAGCAATATTGAGGTCCCGACGGGAGGTATGCGTATGAAGGACGTCTACGTGATCGGCGCCGGGCAGACCGCTTTCGGCGGGTTTCCGGACGAGAGCTACCGATCGCTCTTCGCGACGGCGTACGAGCGGACGTGCGCGTCGGTTCCACGGGGGATCGATCCGTCCGCTATCGACGAATCGTTCGTGGGAACGCTCGGCGTCGGCGGCCGCCAACTCGGTCTCGCCGGGCCGGCCGTCACCGAGCACGTCGGACTACACGGGACGCCGTGCAGCCGGATCGAGAACGCCTGTGCTGCTGGCGGTTACGCCGTCAGGCAAGCCGTCCAGGCGATTCGGTCCGGAATGGCCGACGTCGTCCTGGCGGGCGGGTTCGAACAGATGACCGACCTCTCGGGTGACGTCACGAAGTACTGGCTCGGCGTCAGCGGCGAGACCGAGTGGGAACGAACCGCGGGAACCACGTTCGCGGGCGTCTACGCACAGCTCGCGAGCGCCTACTTCGACGCCTACGATGCGACGCCCGAACACCTCTCCGAAATCGCGGTGAAGAACCACGCGAACGGGGCGAAGAACCCGAAAGCCCACCTCGGATTTACCTGCTCGCTCGAGGACGCGGTCGAGGCACCGACGGTCGCCGATCCGCTGAACCTCTATCACTGCTGTCCGACCTCGGACGGCGCGGCGACCGTCTTGCTCGCCAGTGAGGACGTCGTCGAACGATACACGGACCGGCGGGTTCGGATCGCCGGCGTCGGCGCTGCTAGCGAC
>SLIS01000200.1 GCA_007135505.1 Halovivax sp. | reverse complement strand
GTCCCCGTCGAACGCCTCGACGTCTATCCCAGCGAACTCACGACCGACCGCCTGCTGACTGCCCTTCACGACGCCGTGCTCAAGAGCGACGCCCGCCGGAAGGACGTCCTCTTCGGCCGGGCCGAACCCGCCTTCGACGAGCCGGCGGCGACGTTTATCGAAAACAACGAGCCACAGGACGAGGCCGTCCGGCTGGCCGTCGGAGCCCGCGATTACGCGTTGATTCACGGCCCGCCAGGGACGGGAAAGACCTACACGATCGCGAGAGCGGTCGTCGCCATGCTCGAACGCGGCGAACGCGTGTTGCTCTCGGCCTTTACCAACCGGGCGGTCGACAACGTCCTCGAGGCGCTGCTCGACGCCGGCGTCGAGCCGGATTGCATCGCTCGCATCGGGACCGAAAGCGGTGTCCGTCCGGACATGCGCGACCTCCGATTCGACCGGGCGGGCGATCCGGCCGAACGCGTCGAGGCGCTGAACGACGCCGACGTGGTTGCGGCGACGACGGCCTCCTGTGGCTCTCGGGTGATGAACGAACAGGCGTTCGACGTCGCGCTGGTCGACGAGGCGGCGCAGTTGACCGAGCCCGGCACGTACGCGGCGATCAACCTCGCCGAGCGGTTCGTCCTCGTCGGTGACCACCACCAGCTGCCGCCGGTCGTCCAGGCGGAGACCGTTCCGTTCCAGTCAGGCGGGAGCGTCGACACGTCGACGACGGGCTCGCCGGCCAACGGAGCGTCGGACAGTGCTGACAAGTCCGTCGATTCGACCGCCGTGTCCGACAACGCCCGGCCGAATCCGCTCACGACCTCGCTGTTCGAGCGACTCGTCGAGGCGACGCCGGAGGCAGGCGTCCTCCTCGACCGGCAGTACCGGATGAACCAGCGTATCCAGGCGTTTTCCTCCACCGAGTTCTACGACGGCGCCTTGCGACCGGCCACGCCCGCGGTCGCGGGTCGCACGCTCGACGATCTGGCCGGGGTCTCCCGCGAGCGGCTCCCGGACGACCTCGTCGATCCCGTCTCGTTCTGCCACGTCGACGGGGACGACGAGGACTACACGGACGCGGCCGAAGCCGAGCGAATTGCCGCCATCGTCGAGGCGTACGCTGACGCCGGCCTCGATCCGGTCGACGTCGGCGTCATCGCCCCGTTTCGGGCCCAGGTGAGTGAAATCGAGCGCCACGTCCCCGACGACGTCCCCGTCGACACGGTCGATCGCTTCCAGGGGTCGAGTCAGGAGGTGATCGTCGTTTCGTTCGTCGCGAGCGACGACCTCGACGGTCCCATCTTCGAGGACTACCGTCGGCTCAACGTCGCGATCACCCGGCCAAAACGAGCACTCGTGCTCGTCGGCGACGCCTCGGCCCTCGAGAGCGACCCGGTTTACCGACGGTTGCTCGAGTGGGCACGGTAGGAGCACCATTCCTGTCCACGGCGTCGATCGGCGACGTCAGCCGTCGGCCGCGGCCCACAACGGATAGAGGTCGTCTTCCGTGGGCTCTGTGAGGCGCTCCGAATCGAGCTCGACGACGCCGTCACCCGACTCGGACACCGTCCCAATTTCGGCGGCATCGATTCCGGCCGAAGCCAGGCGCCCGAGTGCCTCGTCGACGGCATCGTCTGGAACCGTCGCCAGAAGCGCCCCGGACCCGAAGATTCGAAGCGGATCGACGTCGGCAGCGGCACAGAGGACTTCCGTCTCGGGGCGGACGGGGATCGCCGCCCGGTCGACCGCGAGATCGACGCCAGCGGCGGTCGCCAGTTCGACCAGCCCGGCTGCGACGCCGCCTTCCGTCGGATCGTGCATCGCCGTGGCCACGTCGCGGAGGGCGGACGCCGCTGGCGCGATGGAGATCTCCTCGAAGAACGTCAGTGCCTCCTGGATAACGGCCGGCGACACCGAGAGCGACTCGCCGAAGTCACCGGCCAGGATCGCGGTCCCCTCGAGGCCTGCCGGCCCGGCGAGTACGATGCGGTCGCCCTGTTTCGCACCACCGGTGGGGACGTACGGATCAGCGAACCCCATCGCGGTCAGCGAGAGGATCGGGCGTTCGAGTGCGTCGACGTACTCCGAGTGTCCGCCGACGATCGCGACGCCGTGATCGCGGGCCGTGGCATGGAGATCGGCCGTGAGGGCGTCGAGTTCGTCGTCCGCGTCCGTCGGGAGCAGGCAAACGACGGTCAGCCACTGTGGGTCGGCGCCCGCCGCGGCGACGTCGTTGCAGGCCACGGCGACGCCAAGGCGGCCGGCCTCGCTGGCGGCGAGCGAAATCGGGTCGGAACTGACGACCAGCGTCCCGGCCGGGACGTCGATCGCGGCGGCGTCCTCCCCGAGGGCCGGTCCCTGCCTGACACGTTCGTCGTCGGCGCCGGTCCGCTCGAAGACGTGCGCGGCCAGGTCATCCGGTCGTACCTTCCCGGGCATACTGTCGCCTGGGACGACCCGGCGCTTGTAGCTGTCGCTCTCCGGAGCGAGTCGGTCGAGAACCCTACTGCGGGCTTCGATCAGGAAGCCTGAAAGTCGGTGACGGCCTCCCGGAACGCGTCGGGAACCCGGATCGGTTCGCCCGTTTCGTCGTCCACGAACACCTGCGTCACCGATCCGTCCGCCAGCAACCGCCCGTCCCGTTCGCGCGAGACGCGCCAGTCGTAGGTAACGCTCGTCTCACCGATGGTACCGACCCGTACCTCGTTTTCCAGCACCTCCTCGAACCGGGCGGAATCGTGGTAGTCCACCGTCGTCGAGACGACGCGAGTACTCCAGCCGGCTGCTTCGGCGTGGGCGCTATCGAATCCCATCTCGCGGCGATACGCCGAGACGGCTTCGTCCTGAAACGTGACGTACTCACCGTAGAAGACGATGCCCGCTCGGTCGGTCTCGGCGACGCGAACGCGATTCTCGAAGACCAGACGGTAGTCGTCGGTTCCACCGCCGTCCGTGTTGTCGGCCGTATCCGCGTCAATGTCCCCAGTCCCGTCCGCGTCGACTCCCGGCCGATCGCCGGTGCGTTCACTCATACGCGGTTTCGGCCGACCGCGAGCAAATGCCTGTTGGCGTCGGCAAATCCGTCTTCCGCGATCGTTCCCGTCCCTCGTCCCAACCGCAGCGGTCAGTCGTCGATCACGACCCCTCGGGCCGGGTCGTCGCCGATCTCCGAGACGACGCGTTCGTGGAACGACTGGAGTGCGGCGCTCTCGTCCTCGGCGAGGACGACGTCGCTGGCCGAGAGCGTCGCGAGGCCAAACGCTCGCGGCGTCGGCGAGTCGAAGGAGCTTCGTTCCACGTCGACGTCGCCGTCCTCGATCGCCGAGACGATCGACTCGATCACGGCGACGTCGAGCTTGTCCTCGAGGATCTCGCGGTAGGTCTCCTCGACGACGGCGAAGTCCTCGAGGCCCTCCGCGAAGCCGAGCAGCATCTCGCTCGAGACCTGTTGCTCGCTGGCGGACTTCTCGTAGCCCTTGTAGCGTTTCAGAATCATGAGCGAGCGGGTCGCGTTGATCCGGAAGTATCGCTGGAGCAGATCGGTCCCGCCGAGCGAGTTCCGGAGGTCCGAGCGGACGTCGTCGGCATCGAGGTCGGCCAGGATTCCCGCCACGTCGACCTTGCGGTTGAGCGGCATCGAGAGGACGAAGCCGTTGTCCGCGACCGCGACGCGGACGTTGGCGGTGGCCGCCTGGGCGCAGTGGTACGCCAGCAGTCGGGACAGCCCGTCGTTCACCCGCCTCCCGTAGTTCGAGTGGACGTAGTAGTGGCGTTCGTACTCCTCGCGGTCGCGTTCGACCTCGATTGCGAGGCGGTCGGGCGTCGAGACGCTCTCCGGACCGCCGTACCTGAGCTGGTGGTCGAACAGGCGAGCCAGCGCCCGAACGCTGTCGTCGTCAAGCGGGAAGTCACGGAGCCAGGCGCGGACGCGAGCCGAGCCACCCGCCTCGTAGTGCGCTAGCAGCTCTTGCTGGAAGGACAGGATCTCGCGGCCGAGATCCGCGGAGAGCGGGAGCCGCTCGGAGTACCACGAGGGGACGGTGGGCCTGGCGTTCGTGTGGTCGACGTAGACCTTCGAGCCGCGCCGGTATCGGTACTCGAAGCGATCGCCGCCGAGGACGAAGACGTCGCCCTTCTCGAGAGTGTCGAGATAGTCCTCGTCGAGCTGGCCGACCCACTCGTCGCTCGCGCGCGTATAAACGCTGCAGGTGAACGAGTCGGGTATCGTCCCGATGTTCGTCATGTATATGACCCGCGCGAGTCGGCCGCGCTTGCCGATCAGCGTTTCACCGACGGGGTAGTCCCCGTAGTGGTGCTCGCCGTCCGGCGGATCGTTCTCGTCGCGCCAGATCTTCGCGTAGACGTTGCGATCCTCGAGGCCGGTGTACTCGGCGGTGAGGTAGCGAACGAGGCGCTCGTAGCGCTCGTCGTCGTAGTCGCGGAACGGGTAGGCCCGTCGGAGGATGGCTTTCACCTCCCGCTCGGGGCGAACCTCGGCGATGGCCATCCCGTAGACGTGCTGGGCCGCGACGTCGTGGGCGTTCTCCGGGATCGAGACCGAGTCGACGAACCCCTCCTCGGCCTTCGCGAGCATGACCGCACACTCGACGAGTTCGTCCCGGTCGAGGGCCATCACCCGGCCCGTGACGGTCTGGCCGACCCGGTGGCCGGCCCGTCCGACACGCTGGAGGAGTGCCGCGACGCTCTTCGGCGAGCCGACCTGGACGACGAGGTCGACGTGGGGCATGTCGATCCCGAGCTCGAGGGACGTCGACGTGGTGACGACGTCCAGCTCGCCCGACTTTAGTTTCCCCTCGACGTCCTGGCGAACGGCCTTCGAGAGGCTCCCGTGGTGGCAGGCGGAGTTCGACTCGTCGTACCCCTCGGTCTGCTCGGCCCCTTCGACCTCCGGCCCGCCGGTGCTCGAAAACCGCTCTCGTAGTTCGTGGAGGACGCGCTCGGCGCCCGATCTGGTGTTGGTGAACACGAGCGTGTTGGTGTGGTCCCGGATCAACTCGTGGAGACGCTGGTAGAACCGCTCCTGAACGATGTCCCGAGGCGTGTTGATCAGGTCGTCGGTGGGACACTCGAGTCGGAGGTCGAACTTCCGGGCGAATCGAGCGTCGACGATTTCGTAGTCGCGCGGCGTCCCCGCCGACCGCTCGCCAGCAGCCGATTCGCCGTTCGTCTTCTCCCCCTCACCCGTCGAATCGTCGACGTCGGCAGGCAGCTCG
>SLIS01000267.1 GCA_007135505.1 Halovivax sp. | reverse complement strand
CGGAACGGCCGACTCGCCGGGGCTCTCCTCGTTCGCCGACGGGGACGACGGGTCGGCCGAGACCGAGGATGGCGGTGACAGCGGTGCCGGCGGAGATGGTAACGGCGAGGCCGCCGACGCGACCGCACCGGCGGGACGTGACGACGGTCCGGAAGACGGCGAGGAACTCGAATTCACGGGCGTCGTCGTCCAGGCCAGCGATCCGATCATCCTCGACGACGGCGAGACCACGATGCGCGTCGACTCCAGTGCGGACGTCGGGCTCGGAGAGGAAGTGACCGCCCGCGGCGTCGTCGAGGACGGAACGATCGACGCCGACGAACTGTTCTGACTGGCGCTGACCTCGGTCGCCATTCGGCATCGATAGCGACGGCCGGTTTCGCGGCGACGCTCGCACCGGGGTCGGCCCCGCAACCGCTCGATTCGCTCACGAGGGGTCGGCGCGACGGAAAGGATTAAGGGCGTCACCCGCCGCTATCCCGGTATGAACGTCGAGTTGCCGTTTGCGCCGGTCGACACCGTCATCCGGCGAAACGCGGGGGAGCTGCGGGTCAGTGCCGACGCCGCCGAGGAGTTGGCCCGACGGATCCAGGGTCACGGGGCGCAACTGGCACACGGTGCGGCGAAGCGAGCCGACGAGGACGGTCGGAAGACGCTGATGGCCGAGGACTTCGACGTCGAGACCGTGATCGACGCCGACGAGCTCACCCTGCCGATCGCGCCGGTCGACCGGATCGCCCGGCTCGACATCGACGACCGCTATCGGGTCGCGATGGACGCCCGCATCGCGCTGGCCGACATTCTCGAGGACTACGCGGACAACGTCGCACGAGGGGCGGCCATCCTGGCCAGACACGCCGACCGGCGGACCGTCATCGACGACGACGTCGAGACCTACTTCAAACTCTTCGAGTGACCGCCTGATGCGCTTCGGGTACAGCGAGGACTGTCTGCGTCACGATCCTGGGCCCCGACACCCGGAGACGCCGGACCGGCTCGACGCGATCCGCGAGCGACTCACGGCGGCCCACGGGGTCGAATACGTCGAGGCCGACCCGGCGCCCGTCTCGGCGATCGAAGCCGTCCACGATCCGGCCTACGTCGAGGAGTTCCAGGCGTTCTGCGCCGACGGCGGCGGCAACTGGGACCCGGACACGACGGCCGTTGAGGCGACCTGGGACGCGACGCTCCGGAGCGCCGGACTGGCCTGCTGGGCCGCCTCCGAGGGGGCCACGGGGGCGAGCGGCCGCAAGACGGCGTTCTCCATCGGCCGCCCACCGGGCCACCACGCCGTCTTCGACGACGCGATGGGCTTTTGCTTCGTCAACAACGTCGCCGTCGCCGCCCAGCACGTGCTGCACGAGGGGCTGGCCGACCGGGTCGCCATCGTCGACTGGGACGTCCACCACGGCAACGGCACGCAGGACCTGTTCTGGGACCGCGGCGACGTCTTCGTCGTCTCGATCCACGAGGAAGGGCTCTACCCCGGCACCGGGGCGGTCGACGAGATCGGCGAGGGTGCCGGCGAGGGGACCACGATGAACGTCCCGATGGAAGCCCCGGCCGCCGACGGCGCGTACCTCGCCGCCTTCGACGACCTGCTCGCCCCGGCGCTGTCGGCCTTCGATCCCGACCTCGTGCTGGTGAGCGCCGGCTTCGACGCCCACCGCCACGACCCGATCTCGCGAGTGCGGCTCACGAGCGAGGCCTACGCCCTCATGGCCGATCGCGTGCGGACGATCGCCGAGGCGACCGACGCCGGCCTGGCGTTCGTGTTAGAGGGCGGCTACAGTCTGGAGGTGCTCGCGGACAGCGTCGCCCTGGTCCACGAGACGTTCGACGGGCGCGAGCCGATCGAACCGGACGAGGGGGTCGACGATCGGATCGAGGAGGTCCTGGATGCGGTGGCCGACGCCCACGAAATCGATCGGTAGATCGTCGCGCTCGCGTCGAGGCGTTCCGGACGGAGGATCGATCGCGGCCGCGAAGTCGTCAGTCGATTCGACACGCCGATTCGTGCGGATACCGTAGCCGAAACTGTACGTCCGTCGCCGCCGGAAGGGTCACGGCGTGGGTTCGAAGTACGTTCGGAGTTCCACCCCGAACTCCTCACACAGCGCCGTGAGTTCGTCGCCGACTAGCACCTCGTAGGAGTCCTCGAGCGCCGTCTGGATGTGCGCGCCCAGCCTGACGGTGAGCAGCGCCTCCTCGAGGAAGGCCGGGGCCGACGTGTACTCCCGTTCGCGCTCGACGACGTAGCGGTCGCCGTCGATGAAGGGGCCGTACACCGTCTCGTCGTCGGCCCAGGCGTCACAGAAGCTCTCGGCGTGCTGACGGACGTGGACGGGCGGACCCTCGTGGCGCTCGATCGCCGGCCGCTCGGCGACGGCGAGTTCCGCCAGCAGGACGCCCGACTCGTCGGCCCAGGCGTCGCTCCGGCAGACCTCGAAGTCCCGACGGGTCAGTGCGTCGACGAGGCCGGCCCGGGAGCGTTCGAGTTGCGGATAGAGCTGGTCGGAGACGAGGTCCGGCGCGTCGAACCGAATCGCCACCGGCGTGGTGCCCCGGCGCAGGAGGTGGGCCTCGAGTTCGGCCGGCGAGAGCGGCTCCGGGTCGTCGGCCTCGAAGCGTTCGATGCGGGGGTTCTCGAGCAGGTCGCGGGCGTAGTGCTGGAAGCGGGCGACGTTCTCGGCCGAGCAGACGGCGGCGACGTTTCGCTCGGGATCGGTGGGGTCGACGACGATCAGCGGGTCGTCGAACGGGAGGCCGGCTCCGCCGCCCGTCGAATCTCCAGGCGACGGTGCCGTCTCGCTCGCCGCGCCGTGGTCCTCGGGATCGAGGTAGACGGGCGGCGACCACTCGGCGACGGCCTCGCAGAGGTCGCGGAAGCCGCCGTACTCGACGACGAGCAGTTCCGTGAGGTAGCCGCTGAAACCGCGCGTGCGAAGGTCGCTTCCGTAGACGCCGATCGCCTTCATGAACGCCTTCGCGAGCCGGACCTCGCGGGCGAGGTCGTCGTCGATGCGCGCCTGGAGGTAGGTGTTGTGAAACGGGGTTCGATCGACGGACGAGCGGATGTCGGTCGCGCGCTCGAGGCGATAACAGGGGACGACGTCGACGTCGAAGCCGTCGAACTCGCCGCTGACGTAGGGGTGCTCGGCGTACTCCTCTCGCCCGTCGGGCAGCGTCTCGTGGCCGACGGCGAGGCCGTCTCGCTCGAGCGTCTCGGCGTCGATCTCCGGCGGGAAGCGAACGAAGACGTCGACGTCGCGGTCGCCGGAGATCCAGGTGTCGCGGGCGGTCGAACCGACCAGCAGGACGTCCGCGTCGGGGTGGCGGTCCGTCGCGGCGGCTTCGGCCCGCTGCAGGAGCGTCTCGGCGTTCTCGCGAAAGGCCGCCCGCTCGGCCGCGTCCGGTGCGACGCGGTCGTGGACCCGCTCCAGGACGTCGCTCAGAGCGTCGTCGCCGTCGGTGCTCATTGGGCGCTCGTTTGCGGGCCGGCCGTGAAAGCGTATCGAAGCGTCGCGGTCGTGTGCGAGTGATTCGCAGGCCGGCAAAGCGAAAGCCCTATGAAACGCTCTCGACTACTCGAAACCGAGCCGAAGTAGCTCAGATGGTAGAGCACCTCGCTGTTACGGCGATTCAGGGTTCTGGTCGCCGCAGATACGAGGTTGTCCCAGGTTCGAGTCCTGGCTTCGGCGCTGCTTTTCGAACGTTCCTCGCGAGGAGCCGTGGCTCCGAGCGAACGCTGTGAGAAAAGCAAGCGACACGAGCCGGACTCGAACATGCGAGTCGCAGCCCACGACCGACCGAAGGGAGGGAGTTGGACCGTCTCGCACCTGTTCGAGTCTTGGCTTCGGCGCTTCGCACTCATAACTCACCGACGAGGAGCTTGCCCCGAGTCAACTGATTCGAGTGCGAAGCGACACGAGTCCTGGCTTCGGCGGTCGGCTCCGTCGCGCCCGTCGACGGCGAGACGGTAGCAGCGGTCGAGTATCACGACGGAGTCGGTTTCCGGTCGGTACACGCTTCACCTCGGTTCGCTCACCCGGTTGCCCGTGCAGTGTGACGCCAGCCCGTGCAGTCCGGTGGTATCGCTCGCCCGGTCGTCCCTGGTTCCCACTACCAACTAATTAAAGTCGGATTGTGATAATGCTACTTCATTGGCATCCGGATCGGGTGTGCGGAGACGAGAGGCCGACGTCGATCCGTACGAAGTCGTCCGGATTGGGCGGTAGAGCGGTTCGACCGACGAGGGTCGTGCTGGCCGCCGGGATCACGGCGCGGCTCGATGATCGCGGCTGTGGAAACGGGAGGGCGAGGTGAGCACCGAACGGTGAGGCGAGTACCGACGCGTCGATGTCCCGGGATCACTCGCCAAAAATGGCTCGAACAACGCTACCGATGACCGACGAAACTACCGACGAGAGCGACCGAGAGGAACAGTCGAAGCGGACGCCGAGAGCGAGTGAATCGCCGGCGGCGAAACCGATCGAACCCGCTGGGCCGGACGAATTCGGGCTCGTGCAGGTCTGGTGGGGCGACGGCAAGGGGAAGACGACGGCGGCGATGGGGATGGGATTCCGGGCGGCCGGCCACGGCTATCGGGTCCACATGCTCCAGTTCATGAAGGGCGGGGCCGAAAGCGTGGCGGCGACGCGCGGCGAGTACAACGCCATCTCGGCGATGCCAGGCTTCACGTACGAGAACACCGGCCACTACGGGTGGCACGGCTTTCGCGACGGGTCGTCCGACGACGACCACCGAGCGAAGGCCCGCGGCGCCCTCGAGCGCGCCCGCGAGTTGCTCGCCGCCGCAGCCGCGGCCGACCTCGAATCGCCGCTTCCGAGTGACGGACCACCGGAGGCGGGGATGCACATGCTCATCCTCGACGAGATCCTGTACGCCGCGAACCGCGACCTCGTCGAGCCGGAGGCCGTCGTCGAACTCGTCGAAACAAAACCCGAACGCCTCGAGCTCGTGCTCACGGGCGGCCACGAGCGACCCGCGTACCTCGCCGAGTGTGCGGACCTGCTAACGAACGTTCGGAAGGAGAAACATCCGATCGAGGCGGGCTCCGGCGCTCGGATGGGGACGGAGTACTGATGACCGAGACCGTGCTGATCGCCGGAACCGCGAGCCACGTCGGCAAGAGCACGGTCGCGGCCGGACTCTGTCGACACCTGGCTCGTCGAGGCACGTCGGTCGCCCCGTTCAAGGCCCAGAACATGTCGAACAACGCGCGGGCCGTACCCGTAGCG
>SLIS01000193.1 GCA_007135505.1 Halovivax sp. | reverse complement strand
TTTCGACGTGCCGGACCGATGAGCCGTCCTGCTCGCACGAACGCAGTCCGGGTGGGTAGCCGGTATGCCGATACGGCGTGGATGATCTCCAGAGACCTCCGCCAACCATCCGGCGCTACAGAGAGACAGCGAGAGTGCCTCGGGGCTTGTCCCCGCGGCACTTCACAACGCTTCCTCGTACGCTTCCAGGGTCCGCTCTACGTCCGCTTCCGTGTGAGCCGCGCTGACGAACTGGCACTCGAACTGGTTCTGCGAGAGGAAGACGTCCCGTTCGAGCATCTTCTCCCAGAAGATGCGTCGCCAGCGGTCGGTCTCGGCGCGCTTGACGTCGGCAGCGTTCGTCGGCGGCCGGCCGTCGCGGGTGAATATCACCTTGAACATGCTGCCCGTCCCGGCGACGGTGTACTCGGGCGCCTGGTCTGCGACGACGTCCTCGAGGCCGGCTCGAAGCTGGTCGCCGAGGCGGTCGACGTGGTCGTAGACGTCGTTTTCGGCGGCGTAGCGCAGCGTTTCGAGGCCGGCGACCATCGTGACCGGGTGGCCGGAGAAGGTCCCGGCCTGGAAGACGTCGCCCGCGGGAGCGAGGTCTTCCATTATCTCGGCGCGGCCGCCGAGGGCGCCGACGGGGAAGCCGCCGCCGACGACCTTGCCGAACGTGGTCAGGTCGGGCGTGACGTCGAATCGACCCTGGGCGCAACCGAGGCCGCCGACGCGGAAGCCGGTGATGACCTCGTCGAAGATCAGCAGGGCGCCGTGTTCGTCCGTGATCTCGCGAAGGAACTCGTGGTAGCCGTCCTGGGGATGGACGATGCCGTAGTTGCCGAGGATCGGCTCCGTCAACACGGCCGCGATGTCGTCGCCGTGTTCCTCGAAGACGGCCGTCATCGCCTCCCGGTCGTTGAACGGCACGGGGAGCGTGTGCTTCGAGAACGATTGCGGGATGCCGGCCGAGGAGGGCCGCGGATTCTCGGCGTCGCCCTCGACGAGCGTGGACTCCTGGGCGCCGTGGTAGCCGCCCTGCATGACGACGAGCTTGTTCCGGCCGGTGTGGCCGCGGGCCAGGCGAACGGCCGAGACGGTCGCCTCCGTCCCCGAATTGACGAAGCGGATCTTCTCGACGCTGGGGACGTGGCGCGTGACGAACTCGGCGAGGTCGACTTCGACCTCGGTCGGCGCGCCGTACATCGGCCCCTCGCTCGACGTCCGCTGGATCGCGGCCCGGACCCGCTCCGGCAGATCGTGTCCGAGCAGGAGCGGGCCGAGGCCCATCACCCAGTCGACGTAGCGGTTGTCGTCCACGTCGATCACGTGGCCGCCGTCGCCCTTCCGGACGAAGAACGGGTACGGTTCGATGGCCGCCCGGACGGCCGAGTTGACGCCGCCCGGCATCACGGAGAGCGCCCGATCGTACAGCGCGCGCGATTGCTCGCGAGTCATGTCCGCGGCTTGTTCGTCGGACGGCAAAGATGTACCGAGGTTGGGCGACGAACGGGGCGAACACGTTCCCGTCCCGCTGGTCGCCCCGTCCACGTTCCCGACTCACCGCGGTGACCCGTCCACGTTCCCGACGTACCACGGCGCCCATCCGCGGTCCGTCTCACTGCCGCGACCCGTCCGTTGATGCGCCTCGCCGCCCGACGGTCTGTATGGACTTTCACGGTCGGGGATGCCCTTGACTCCGGTACCGCCCACGTGCGGCGTGGAATGCCGATGGTTCGGCGATCGGACCCCTGCAGTTCCACGGCGTGATCGCCCGGTAATCGATCGCCGACAGTTCGCCGGTGACTACCCCCGACGCGCTCGCGTTCGTCGGTGCCGGACTGTGGTGAGAAATATCAACACGGTGACAACGTGTATGTCGTCCCGGCTCGGACCAGGAACCCTATGAGTCGGCGAAACGCGGTCGGATTCGTCATGCTGGGTGCCGTCTGGGGCAGCTCGTTCCCCGCCGTCCGGGCCGGCGTCCAGGAGGCACCGCCCGTGTTGTTCGCCGCGATTCGCTTCGACGCGATCGCCGTCTTCATGCTGGGGTTCGCGGTTCTCGCGGGCGGTCGGTGGCGTCCTCGGCGGGCGGACCTGGCCGGCATCGTGGCCGGCGGGGCGCTGGTGATCGGGTTACACAACGTCCTGTGGTTCGTGGGCCAGCAGTACGTCACGAGTGCCGTCGCGGCGGTCGTCATCGCCACGGTACCGATCCTGGCCGCCGGGTTCTCGCGGTTCGTCCTTCCGAGCGAACGACTCGCCGTCCTCGGTCTCGTCGGCCTGGGGTTAGGGTTCCTGGGAACCGTAGTCGTGGCGGAACCCAGCCTTGCCACGCTGACGGGGACCAGGGCCATCGGCGTCGGGCTCGTCTTCGCCTCGGCCGTCGCCCTCGCCCTCGGAACCGTGCTCGTTCAGTGGACACGAACCGAGCTGTCGGTCGTGGCCCTGCAGGGGTGGGCGATGGTCGCCGGCGCGATCATGATGCACCTCGCGAGTCTCGGCCTCGGCGAGCCCCAGGCCATCGAGTGGACGCCGACGGTCGTCCTCTCGCTCGTCTACCTGATCCCGATCGCGGGCTGTTTCGGCTACCTGCTTTACTTCCACCTGCTCGACGAGCTGGGATCGGTGGAGCTTACCCTGGTGAACTACGTCATCCCCGTATTCGCCGCCCTGGTCGGCTGGCTCGCACTGGCGGAGGGACTCGAGCTATCGACGGTCGCCGGCTTCGTCCTGGTAGCGACCGGCTTTACCCTCGTAAAGCGCCGGGCGCTCCGCTCGCTCCTCCGGCGGCGCGTGTCGGCGGCGCCGACGGGCCGCGCCGACTCACGGGAGGAGTGACTGGCACGGACTACGGCGAGGGGCAGGAGGCCCCTGCGAGAAACGAACCGCCGGATCCGTCACAGCGACTCGGCGACGTCTTCGGCGAAGTACGACAGAATCAGGTCCGCGCCGGCGCGCTTGATCGACAGGAGCGATTCGTGGGCGGTCTCCTCGAGATCGAGCCAGCCCTTCTCGGCGGCGGCGTGGAGCATGGCGTACTCGCCGGAGACGTTGTACGCGGCGACGGGATGATCGAACTCGCGGCGAACGTCGGCGACGACGTCGAGGTACGGCAGGGCGGGTTTGACCATGAGGACGTCCGCTCCCTGCTCGACGTCGAGGGCGACCTCCCGACGGGCCTCGCGGGCGTTCCCGGGATCCATCTGGTAGTGACGGCGATCGCCGAAGGCCGGGGCGCCGTCGGCCGCGTCGCGGAACGGGCCGTAGAACGCGCTCTCGTACTTCGCCGCGTAGGACATGATGGGAACGTGCTCGTAGCCTTCGCGGTCGAGCGCCGCTCGGATCGCGCCTACCATCCCGTCCATCATGCCGCTGGGTGCGACCATGTCGGCGCCGGCGTCTGCGTGCGAGACGGCGATCTTCGCGAGGGAGTCGAGCGTCGCGTCGTTGTCGACGGTGAGCGTCGAGTCGTGCTCGATCGCGCAAGCGGCTCGTGCCCTGGCGTTTTCGAGGCTCTCTTCGAGTTGACCGCAGTGGCCGTGGTCGGTGTACTCGCACAGGCAGACGTCGGTGATCACGTAGGCGTCGGTCGCGTCGGTGATGCGGCGGACGGCCTCCTGGACGACGCCGTCGTCGGCCCAGGCGCGCGTTCCCGCCGGGTCTTTCGACCGCGGGATCCCGAAGACCGCGACGGCCTCGACGCCGGTCTCGAGCACCTCCTCGACGCGGGCGACGCTCTCCGCGACCGGGACGCGCTCGTGACCGGGCATCGACTCGATGGCGATCCGGTCGTCGGCCGTCGCGTCGACGAAGATCGGTGCGACGAGGTCCGTCGGCGAGAGCCGGGTCTCGCCGACGAGCTCCCGAAGGCGATCCCGGCGGAGTCGGCGGGGGCGATGCGTGAGATCCATGTCCCTCCCATGCGGCCACGGGCGCAAAAGCCCTCGCAATCCGTGCCGCGGGGAGCCGAACGACGCCGTGTGTCCCGCCTACCACCGACTTAGACCACTGCCGAAACGACCAGCCACGCCAGTCCGATTGCCGCGAGCGAGAGCGCGAGGTTGCCGACGGCGTTCGCGACGGCCACCCGCCGGCGTCCCTGGTCCCACAGGCCGACGGTCTCCACGGAGAAGGTGGAGAACGTGGTAAATGCGCCGCAGATCCCGAGACCGACGAACTGCAGCACCGACTCGCTCGCCCCGGCGAAGGCGACGAGTCCGAAGCAGAAGCTACCGAGGACGTTCACCAGCAGGGTCGGCCACGGGAACCGGTCACCAGCGACGGCGGTGTACACCCAGTGACGGACCATCGCGCCGATCGCGCCGCCGGTGCCGACGAGGTGGGCGGGCTGTAGGTCGGCCGGGACGACGGTCTCGATCATCCGCCAGCACCCCGGAGGACGTCGGCAAGTCGGCGACCCAGGACCACGGCCGCGATCGCCAGTCCGTAGTTGGCTCCAACGTACGCGATCGCGAGCGCGGGCCCGGTTCCCGTCGCCGTCTCCGTCGTGTAGAAGGCGAACCCGCTGTAGGTCGTCAGCGACGAGAGAAAGCCGGTCGTAAACAGCAGCCGGGACTTTCGGTCGACGATCCCCGTATAGCGGGCCTCGTAGACGAGAAAGCCGAGCAGGAAGCTGCCGAGTACGTTCGCGAGGAGGATCCCCGCAAGCGGCGACCAGACGTCCACTGCGAGGAATCGCAGGTTCGCCCCGGCGAATCCGCCGATCCCGACGATGGCGATCGTTTCGAACCGGGCGAGGGAGTCGGCCAGCCTCATTGTCGGAACTCGAAGCGAGCACGGTCACACCGCACCGCCGCTTCAGTGTGCCTGCCGGTTCGAAGAACTGTTACAAGAGGATTTGGATACGGTGATAGGATTTGGATCCCGTCGATACCGGTCTCGGAACCCACTGCAACGGCTGCAACGCGAGTCCGGTCGGGTCGACGAGTCGAGCGGCGTGAGTCGGTCAGTACCGTCCACCGACTCGATCAAGCACCCAGCGACAGCGAGCGGAGAGGCCGATCTCCGACTGCGGGTCGTCAGCCGGCCGATCGTCCTCGGCGAGCACCGCGTTTCCGCACTGTCGACAGGTGAGCGACCCCGTCGAACCCGACCCGCCGTCGACGTAGACCGTCCGCTCGTGGTCGCAGGTGTCGCCGTCTTCGAACAGTGCCGTGGGGTCGCTGCGATCACCGTCTTCACGCAAGTCGGTCGAGTACACGATCGAAAATGTGTTCGCTGGTAGCACACATCAATGTTTCCCCGAACTGCGGTGAAACGGATCCGAACTGGCGTGTTTCGGGC
>SLIS01000180.1 GCA_007135505.1 Halovivax sp. | reverse complement strand
GGCCGTACCGATCGAGACGCGTCCGGGCCGTCTCCGCGTCCAGGCCGTCCGGCCCGCTCTCCAGGTGCTCGTAGAGCGCCTCGATCGACTGGGCGTGTGGCTCGTCCACGGACGCAGGCGGAGACTCGCTCGATCGGGCGTCGACGTCGGACACGGCACTGGCCTACTACAACGGAGACGTTAATGGCAGTGGGTGGCGGGCGACGGGACGGCTCGCGACTGCGACACGACCCAACCTGGAGACGGCGAGTCCACCCACCGATACCGACAATTCAATCGCCGAAGAGCCTCGGATCGGCTAACCAGAGCGCCCGTGAGTTATGCTCCCGACCGACGTACCATCAGTATGCTCGACGGAAAACGAGCGATCGTGACCGGCGGAACGAAGGGAATCGGGAAGGCAATCGCAGCGGCCTACGTCGATGCCGGTGCGGAGGTCGTCATCGCGAGTCGGGGGGAAGACGAGGGGACGGCCGTCGCCGAGGAGATCGGCGCCGAGTTCAGACCGGTCGACGTCCGCGAGTGGGACCAGGTCGAGGCGCTCGTCGACGGGGTGGCCGCGGACTACGGCGGACTCGACGTCATGGTGAACAACGCCGGAATCAGCAGTACCACCGGACTCGCGGAGATGGGACTCGACGAGTGGGAGGCCGTCGTGGACATCAATCTCGGTGGCGTCATGCGCGGGTCGAAGGCCGCCCTGCCGCACCTGCTTGAGACGGAGGGCTGCATCGTTAACATCGAATCCATCTACGGCCTGCGCGGCGGCAAGGGCGCGACGGCCTACTCGGCCGCGAAAGGCGGGACTATCAACTTCACCCAGCAGGTCGCCGTGGACTACGCGAGCGAGGGCGTCCGCGTCAACGGCATCTGTCCGGGCTTCGTCCATACCCCGATGACGGACGGTATCCTGGAAGACGACGAGTTCTACAACTTCGTCGTCCAGCGCACGCCGATGGAACGCGCCGCCGAAGCCGACGAAATCGCCCCGCTGGCCGTCTTCCTCGCTTCCGACGGCGCCTCCTACATCACCGGGGCCAACATCCCAGTTGACGGCGGCTGGACGGCGTTCTGACGAGGGATCGTCCGGTCGGTCCTCGAACGCCTTCCGACACTCCTAGGCCGGTTCTGCCCGGCGGCGTCCGCCCAGTCCGGCGGCATCGGTCCAGCCAGCGGAATCGGTCCAGGCCTGGAGCATCGACCCAGGCCGACGGCGCCGGCCGTTTGCGGTCTGAACTGGCCGGCCTTCTCGAACCGAACCGGACACCGTTCGCTGCGACGGCGTTCGCGGCCCCCGTCCACACCGGTAGCGAGTTCGCCGGCGAGCGCCGGAAACGTGGCGCTCACGTGGACGGTACGGCCGTCCGGACAATCCCGAGACGGCTACAGTCCAACCGCGAATACTATGGGCTACCAGTCAGAAGTGCAAACTATGACCTGGCAGCTGGAGACGGCCACCGACGAATCGGTCGCACTCATACGAGCGGACGGACTCGAGTTGTCAGCACAGCCCATCAGCGAGCACGAGGACCGGACGGTCTGGTTCTTTACGGTCGAAGACGTCACCTCGGGGGAGAGTCTGACCCGACACGGCTGGGAGATCCGCGACGACGAGCACCTCTGGGAAGTCCTCGACGGATTCACGCACCGGTTCGACCAGCGTCGACCCATACGGACCGACGCGCAACGATTCGGCGAGTGACCACGTACCGAGCGACGGCGCACCGAGTCGCGTGGTGATGTCGCTCGACGTCTGCCAGCGCGCGAACGTCGACCGGCGTACCTTCCGGGAGAACCGGGCGCCGTCCCGAAAAGCCGCGTTCGTGACGGCCGAGACGGCCGCCGAACGCGTGGGCGGCCCGACTCACTGTGCGACCTCCTGGGGCATCACCTCGGTGAAGAGCTGGCTGTCGCAGATCACACACTCGGCCGGTTCTTCGGCCCTGGCGAAGACGAGGTTGCAAGACTCGCAGACGAAGAAGGGTCTGCGTTCGTGTTCTCCGTGTTCGATCATACGGCAGTCTACGTCTGCGAGACGATTAGTGGTCACCTGTCTCCTGCCTGCAGGTGACGACTCGCCCCAGCGTCGAACTCGCGGTGTTGCTGGCACTGCGTTCTGACGACGGGTTTTTGGGACGAGCCAGTACTCACCCGTAGCCATTCAGTCGCTAGAACACGGATCCGGCGAGCCGGGTGTCGCGGCCGACAGGGGATCGACGCGAGCTGCTCGCCGGTGTGGGGCCGACGCCCAGGGGGCAAGGGAATGGGAATGCGGGCCTGGGACGATGCGGCCGAGCGGTAGTCTGTGGTAATAGTTAATAAATGTTCGGCAGACAACCGTCAATCAGCCGAACTGAACCGGGTCGGGCACCCGGCAGTCGGCCGAGAAGTTGCGATTCGAAACACATAACCACGGCGGGTCGAAGCCGGAGACATGAGCGACAACAGGGCACAGTTTAGAGCCCTCTATCTCACCCGATTCGCCGAGGGCTTCGGGTTCATGGCCCTGGTCATGCTGTTGCCCTTCTACATCAACGAACTCGAACCGTCGGGGACCACCGTCCTCGGCGTGACGATCAGCGCGGGACTCGTCATCGGGCTCTACACGACCGGGTTCACGCTCGCCCAGACCGCGGCCATCGTGCCCCTCGCCTGGGGCGGCGATCGGTTCGACAAGCGGACGGTCCTGCTCGTCGTGCTCGGACTCGGCGTCGGCGTCTACGCCCTTTTCCCGCTGGTCGACTCGAGCGGCTCGTTCATCGCGATTCGAGCCCTTCAGGGCATCGCGGTCACCGGCGCGGGCCTGATGACGCTCTCGCTCGTCGGCCAGATCGCCCACGCCGGGACGCGCGCCAACCACATCGGGAAGGCAAACGCCGCCAGCTTCGCGGCCTCGATCGTCGGCGGCCTCAGCGCCGGCGCCCTCTACGACGCCTTCGGCTTCGGGCCGATCTTTGCCATCATCGTCGCCATCCTGTTCGTCGCCTGGCTGTCGACGCTGGGCTACCTCGAACCCGACGAGACGCGAATCGAGGGATTTCCCTTCACCGATCTCGCGCTCAACCGCCGTTTGATCACGCTCTCGACGTTTCGCTTCCAGTACGCCTTCTCGGTGACGCTCGTCCGGACCTGGATTCCGATCTTCGCCGGCGTGGCTGCCGCGCAGGGCGGCCTCGCCTACGGTGGTCTCGCGGTCGCACTCACGGGAACCGTCGAGAAGTTCACCAACATGTGCTGTCAGCCCTTCACGGGTCGACTCTCGGACAGCTACGGCCGGGCGATGTTCGTCTTCGCGGGCGGGGCCGCGTACGGGTTCGTCGCCCTGCTGGTTCCCTTCTCGCCCGCGATCGGGGCGACCCTCGGGCTGTCGAGCGACGTCACGCTCGCCGTCCCCGCCGTCGTCGCCGGCGTCGGCCTGCCGGGATTCGTCCCGATCGAGACGATCCCGGGCCGAATCACGCTCTTCCCCGACGTCTCGCCGGCGTTCGTCCCGCTCGTGATCATCTCCGGGTTGCTCGGGGTCGCCGACAGTTTCCGCGAACCGGCGAGCATGGCGCTCTTCGCCGACGAGGGGACCAAAGAGGGCGGCGTCGCCTCGAGCTTCGGCATCCGCGAACTGGTCTGGCGACCCGGCAGCGTCATCGCCCCGCTGCTCGGCGGCTGGCTCATGGTCGAGGTCGGGATGGCGTCGGTCTTCTTCCTCGGGGGCGCATTCGCCCTGACCGGCGTCGCGACGTTCCTCGTCGTCCTCGTCTGGTTCCACGGTCCGCGCGCGTTGACGACGTGGTAGGCGGTCTACAGTGTCGGCGGAGTCGATCCCGGTGGCTCCACCACGACAAGCGGCCGAGGCTGCCGGTGGCACCCCTTCGACTAGCCGACGTCACCGATGGAGTCCCACCCGCGCTGGACTGCTGATTCCCAGTCCCGGTACAACTGGACCGCCACAAATCCCGCCCAGAGGTAACAGACCGGGAGCAGTATCGTCGCGACGTTGTACAGCCAGTGGCCGTCGCCGCCACCCTCCAGCGCGGCGAGCAGCGAGACGGCCGCGACGGCTGCGGTCAGGACGCCGACGACGACACCAACCGAGCCGGTAACTCGACCAACTACTGTGGCGGCGACGAGTGCCCAGGCGAACCACGCGATCCCGGCCCCCAGAAGTATCGCGTACATGAGGACGTGTCCCGCCCCGAAGGGCGTGATCACCGTCGCGAGCGCCAGCTCGTAGTCGGCCTGCTCGGCGGCCCGGACGTCCACGTAAGCCCAGGTCAGCCACTGAATACCCACGACGACGCCGAGTCCGAGCGCGCCGACCGAGAGAACGCCGGAGAGGCGACGACGCAGCGCCGGAAGTACCCAGACGGCTGAGAGAACGCCCACGGCCAGCAGCGAGACCGACAGCGCCCAGAGCCCGTGCGCGAGGACGCCGAGCACCGGCGCGTCCGATGGTGGCGGGTCGGCCACGATCACCAGTGCGCCGGAGACGAGAAACGTGACCGTCGCCGCGAGAACGGTCCCCACGAGAAGGGTGCGATGGCGCTGGGAGGCCGGTTCACCGATCGACTCTCGAGTCGAATGACCGCTCGCCATACGATCGAAACAGTGCCAATCAATATCATACACGGGCCTCGCCGGCGGGCCCGTCCGGAGTAATCGACGCGTACCGCCCGCCGACTGCGCCCGTCGGTGGACTCACCTGTCGGGCGTATCGAATCGAACCCGCATCCGTCGGCATTGCCGCCGTCGGCCGACCGGCCTCAATCGCCGGGGACGGGCGTCGGGGGCCTGTCTTCAATGACGTTGTCGGTCCAGGTCCCCCGGAGGAACCAGGCGCCGGTGATGATCGCCGAGGCGACGTACGAGATGGCGACGGCCCACCAGACGCCGTAGACGCCCATATCGAGCCAGACCACGGCGACGAGTGCGATCGGAATGCGCCAGACCCACAGCTCCTGGATCGAGAGGACCATGGCGGCCCGCGTCGAGCCGCTGCCGCGCAAGCCGCCCAGCATGATCTGGAACACCCCGAGTAGGACGTACGAGGGGCCGGCGATGAAGACGTACGCGGCCGCGTACTCGATCACCTGGGCCGCATCTTCGGTGCCGTCTTCGATGAAGATCCCCGTGATGGTCTCGGCGTGGGGGTACGCGAGCGCGACGATTACGACGAACGCCGAGACGATGACGATCGAACTGAGCGTCACCGCCCGCTTCGCTCGATCCACCTGCTCAGCCCCGAGGTTTTGCCCGACAACGGTCTCCGTCCCGCGGGCGAGTCCGAGCGCCGGCATGAAGAGCAGCGACGAG
>SLIS01000226.1 GCA_007135505.1 Halovivax sp. | reverse complement strand
CGCTCGGTCGAGACCTACGGGACCGGCGACACCGTTCAATGCGGGCTCGTCGTCGAGACGCCGGTGCCGGAAACGGTCCTCGTAGAGGTCGGTGGTCGATTCCGACGAACCGTCGTTGCCGACGGTCAGATACGTATCTCGGCCACCGTCCGGGCTACGGAGGCTGTTCGCCCCATCGTCGATAGTCTCGAGGACGTGTTCGTCGACGTATCGGTGACGACGGTCTGGTCCGCTCACCCTCGGCGTGAGGACGCTGTCGGTGGCGAACTGGAACAGCTGACTGACCGGCAGCGTCAGGTGTTGGAACTGGCCCTCGACGCAGGGTACTTTGAACGACCACGCCGGCACAACACCGGCGAACTCGCGGCCATGCTCGACATCTCTCGGGCGACGTTCACCCAGCACCTGCGAGCCGCACAATCGAAGGCGTTCAAAGAGCTGTTGTCTGAATGAACCGGGTTTGTCGTTTTATCCGTGGTTGACCAGTAACGCACTCGAGCATCACCGAGGCTGTGATTACCTCAAGGTGTGCTGTGAGTAGCAGAACAAAGATGCGCGGCGGTTCTACAGGCGGAGCAGGCCGAGTGTCTCGGGGTCGTTCGAGAGACTCCGTCTCTCGTGACTGAGCGAATCGGAGATTCGCGAGGTCCGCGAGACTAAAGGTCTCGCTTGATGACGAGACGCGGAGCGTCTCGAACCACATGACCCCGAGGTGGTTCACGATTCGATGGCTCAGCCAGTGCAGGGATGCGAACAGTTAACAATGCTCGTTATGTCTGTAAGAGATACGCATGCCAGAGCCAGTCATCGCGTCGGTCGGCGCCTCGCCGCTCGGCCGCACGGACCTCCCAGGCCGCGACCTGTTCTCGGTCGCCCTCGCGGAGGCGTTCGACGAACTGCCTGACCCTGCCGACCTCGTCGAGGCAGTGTACGTCGGCAACCAGTCGGAAAGCTACGAACACCAGATCATGTACGGGACACTTTTGGCCGAGTGGGCCGGCCTCCGTCACGTCCCTGCCGAGCGGGTTGAGGGGTGTGCCGCTGCGGGTGCGCTCGCGTTGCGTCATGCAGTCAAGGACGTCCGCAACGGAGAACACGAGGCCGTGCTCGCGTGCGGCGTCGAGAAGATGACGTCCGCGGGCACCAGCGGCGCGACGGACGCGCTGTCGGCGGCGTTTGACCGTGCCATCGAACAGCGCTCCGGCATCACCGCACCCAGCCAGTACGCACTGCTCGCCAAGCGTTACCTCCACGAGACGGACGCCACGGAACATGACCTTGCCGAGATCGCAGTGAAAAACCACGCCAACGCCGCTCGAAACCCCCGGGCACAGTTTCCGAAAGAAATCGACGTAGCGACAGTCCTGGAATCTGACCCCATCGCCCCGCCGCTGAAGCTCTACGACTGTGCGCCGGTCGGTGACGGCGCCGCGGCCGTCCTCGTGACGACCGCTGAGCTGGCGGCCGACCTCGACCGCCCGCAGGTTCGCGTCGCGGGCAGCGGGGCCTCCGCGAACAATATCGCGGTCGCCGAGCGGGACATGACCGACATCGCAGGCGCTCGTATCGCCGCCGAGACGGCCTACGAGGAAGCGGGCATCGACGCCGAGGCCATCGATATCGCGGAGGTCCACGACGCCTTCACCGTCTGCGAGGCGCTGCTCGCGGAGGCCGCCGGCTTCGCCCCCGAGGGGATGGGCTATCAGAGCTACCAGGCGCCAGCCGAGCGGGCGGACGGCTGGACGGACGTGCAGTTGAGTCCGAGCGGCGGGCTGAAGGCCCGCGGCCACCCCATCGGCGCGACCGGGCTCTTGCAGGCACTCGAAGCCTACGAACAGCTCACGGGGGCCGCAGGCGACCGCGCGGTCGAAGGGGCCGAGACGGCCTTGTTGCTCAACGAGGGAGGCGTCGCAGACGCCGTCACCGTTGGCCACGTACTCACGACGGCGGAGGCACCATGACTGACGGTGACCTCGATGCGACCGACCCGCGGACACTTCCGGGCTTCTTCGACGCCCTTGCGGACGGTGACCTTCTGGGTGGAGTCTGTGCGGACTGTGGGCAGGTACTGTTGCCGCCGCGGCCGGCCTGCTACGCCTGTGGCAGTCGCGCCGTCGATGTCGAACCGCAGTCGCTCGAGGGCGAGGTTTTCTCGTACACGGAAGTCCACACGCCGCCGCCGGCGTTCGCGGCGGATGCGCCCTACACGGTCGCCGTCGTGGAACTCGCAGACGGTGGCCGCCTCCTTGGGCGCGTGGCCGCCGACTACGCCGACGTCGCCATCGGTGACTCGGTCGAACTCACGGTACACGAGCCGACGGCCGCAGAGCGGGAGATCGCGCTCGACTACGAGACCGACTGGCCGGTCCATGTCTTCGAGCCGCGGTGAGGGTCAGGTCCGACTCCACGCCGGATGTCAGTGGCCGGCTAAGTAACTCAACGACTCGCTGTTTTCTCAAGCTGGCTTTATACATGATCTGTGAACATTTCCGGCGAGCGTTCAGTAGTGATCGATGTGGGCGTGAGTAAGCAAAATCGTGTTCAGATTCTCCTCGCCGCCGCCACGAAACTCCCACCCGTCCTCGACCCATGTGCAGGATCCAGTGGATTGTGTGAATGAGACAGTTCGTTCATCCGACCGAGGTCTTCTTCGACAGTCGCTTTCTCCTTCGTTCGTCGCTGTCGCCGTTGCTATCGGACTCGTTGCCGCTCCCATCGGTTGGGTCGCTCGAGGGCAAGCGGTTCAAGAGAGCGACACTCTCTCGCCAGTGCGGACGCCAGCGATCTGTCGATCGACCATACGGTACTCGGCCTGTTCCGGCAATGGCGTACACCACTCCCCATGAGTGACAGCCTAGCCGAGCAGTCGCTCCCAGAGTATCAGCGTCGCCGGCAGCACCGCGATCGCCATGAGATACGAGTGAACCGCCTCGGGGTCAAGCCCCGAGGCTTCCCGTGGATTAGTCGGACACTCCCGCGACACCATCGGTCTGATAGCCTCGAACGGTGTTGCGGGTCACGGTCGGGGCGTCCACGGCCCCCGATGCCTGCCGTCGCACCTTCCGCACGGTGGGAAGGTTGTTGAGAGCAGGCACATTCCAATCGAGTTTCTTCACGCCTTTTACGGCGATATTGACGCTTGCACCACGGTCGCTGTGGTCTTGATGACCACATTCCTTACATTTAAACCGCTTCTTCCGCCGATTCGCCCGTTCAGCGTGTCCACACAACGGGCACTGCTGGCTCGTCTTGTACGGGTCAATCGAATCCGAAGGAATCCCCACGAACGCCGCCTTGTACGACGTATAGAACTGGAGAGCGCGGAATGGGAGGTGGTGCAAGCGTCGGTTCATCCGTGTACCGTAGTCGATACTGTCGCGCATCTCTTTGAGGTCTTCAAAGACAATGCACGGCTTCTCGAACTGCTGACTCCACTCCACGATGTGACGGCTCACTTTGTGGAGTCGGTCACGGACAAACCGTTCCTCACGCCCTTCCAGCGTATCGTGCATACTTGACTTCTCCGCGTTCTGGACGCGCTTCCGCATCGTGAAGTAGCGGTGGCGCTCGAACTTGATTTCGGGGAAATCAATGACCAGCGTGTCTTCGACGCCATCTTCGGAGAGAGCGGTGAGAGCCACATTATCTTCGTTCACGTCCACCCCGACGACCGTCCGTGAGTCCTGCTTGTCCCGGACTGTCTGCTCGGTGTTGGTGACGTTGACGTGCAACTCGGCGTTCTCGTTGTGGAACAGGGCTTCAGCAGTCCCAATCTTCCACTCGTCGCTCGTGAGCGCAGTTTTGAGAACGTCAAGGTGGGCGTCGTCGCCTTCGAGAATCCCCTTGACGTGCTTGTACGGCTTCGCACTAATTCGGAACGCCACGTCACCGTCGTCGGTGAGCGACAGATTGTACCCCTCCTCGTAGTTCGCACGAAGAGGGTATGTGCCGTCCTTGGTGTGGCTTGGTTGGCCGAAGTCGTCGTACTCGTAGTAGTTCTCCATCGCGCCGAGTGCTTTGGCGACAACGCGCTGAGTCGTGTTCTTCACGAGGTCGGCGTCGTCGGCCACACGGTCGGGAATTGCGTTCCAATCCACGCCTTGCTTGGCGAGACGGATGGTTTCGTTGTACACCGAGCGGGCTTTGAGCGTAGCGTCGTACAGCAGACTCTCGTTGTCACTCTGGATGTTGAGTTGGAAGTCCAGCGTCTTGACGAGAGCCTGTGCGTCGGTCATTCTTCGTCCTGTTCGGTGGGTTCTGAGGTGCGGACGACTTTCACGTCGGCTCCACGCCAGCGTTTTGGGACGGTGACGTGGGCGCTGTTCCCGAACGGTTTGACCTCTCCGTCGAGGACTTCTTCGCCGTCAATTTCAAAGCGATTCGCCATACCTGTGTATATCCTTTGGATATACTTAAGCGTGTCGGTGTGGCGTGTTCAGTATGGGTGAGAAGCGGTTGAACCACACGGTGTACAACGTCAACTACCACTTTGTGTGGTGTCCGAAATACCGCCACGCGATTCTCGAACCAATCAAGGACTCGCTGGAAGTGAGTTTCTACGACGTGTGCGACGAGTACGGCTACGAGATACTGGCGCTACACATCTCACCCGACCACGTACACCTGTTCCTGTCAGCGCATCCTAAACACGCACCGAGCGAGATTGTGCGAACGGTCAAGAGCATCACGGCACGAAAGATGTGGGAACAGCACGAACTGTTCTTGGAAGAGTATCTGTGGGGGGGTGGGTTCTGGGAGGAATCGTACTATGTAGGGACGGCAGGCGATGTTTCGACCGACACGATTGAGCAGTATATCGAACGAACGGAACACGTTTAACGGAGCTTACGGCCTTCACCCTCGGGGTCAAGCCCCGAGGCACTCGGCCTGCTCGGCCGGTAGAACTGCGTGTCGTCATTGGTATCGATTTTTTGCCGATCGACGTCCGATAGAACCCTCGACACAGTGCTCTCAGATAGAGCCTGGAGAGGAAAGTACTCAGCGCCTGCCGACCCGGACGCCGAGCGCTCTCGGGTTGACGACCGGCCAGTACCAGTCGGCTAGCGGTCCTCGACGGCGTTCCGGAAAGCGACGAGTGCCAGTTCGGCACACCTGAGCCGTGACGGCGTCAGGTCCATCCCGACCAGGTCCTCGAGCGTCTCACTGTCCCATTCGACGACGTCGGTGACCGGTGTCCCGATCATTTGCTCGGTGAGCAGTGATGCCGTTGCCTGTGAGAGTGTACAGCCTCGCCCAGTGAACTGGACCGTTTCGACGACCGGTGGTGTCTCGTCGGACAGTTTCACCGT
>SLIS01000149.1 GCA_007135505.1 Halovivax sp. | reverse complement strand
CTGTGTTATACTGTTTACGCAGCCGCTGTTCACGTAGCCGGTTTCGAGTAACCGCGACTGCGTCGGATGGAACCGGTGCTACTCCCTCCGATTGGAGACCGCACGGACTATCGATGCACGAATAGGCTCGCTACCCGAATCGTCGTACGATGACGGTCCCGTTACCGTAGACCGTCACCCCGTAGTCGTCGATCGGAATCCAGACGTGTCCGTCGTTGCGGGCTCCGGCACGTCGCGTCGGTTCGAAGAGCGATTCGAGACTGTCGGGATCGAACCGCTCGTACAACTGTGGGACGTCTTCCGGGTCCGTTTCTGCGAGCCTGGCGATTCCGGTGACGATCGATACGGCCAGCGAGCTATCGTCGTCCCAGTCGTGTTGGATCGTCGTCGTGGTAGTTAGCGCTGGAGATTCCCCAGCCGTGTTCTGGTCGGATAGGTTCATGATGTACTCCCCTCTCCCCGTCGCCCGACGGGGACTCAGGTGGTATGTCAATCGATCATATAAAACCCTGTCAGACAAATTTCGTGTAGTTGTCCTACAAAAAAATTTCTGCGGGTCGGGCGTCCGACTCGCTCGAACGGCGCCATTCGTCCACGAATGTGTGACAGTACCGGCGACGTAAATGTGGTGTTGAGTGATAGATGCGCGCAGTAATCTGTCTCAAACCGAATGCGTGTCCGACAGGCGCCGGTCCCACGACCCGACGCGTGCCAGTTCGATAGCGAAGTGACCGCGGCCGGTCCGGTCGGTGCGGTCGGTCGTTCCGCTCGAACGGCCTGACCGGAAGTTTCGAGCTATCTACGTGTCGAATCGTCGATTGGCACGTACACCGCTGTCTCGATACAGTGACTACCAGAGGTAAAGGATTTTATCGCAGGGGGAGCATGGTTCGACACAGTGACCACGCTGGTCGTCTGTCTGGATCGCAACGACGACGTCGGTCGAAAGACCGGGCTCAAGACGCCCGTCGTTGGCTGGGAGGCGGTTCGGGCACTCGTAACGGACGTCGGACTCGCGGATCCCGAGGACTCGGGCGTGAACGCACTGCTCGAGACGCTTCGGGTAGCCCAGCAGCTGCGCGACGAGAACGAGGACGTTGCCGTCGCGGTGGTTTCGGGCGAACGCGAGTCGATGGTCAGCGCCGATCGGGCCGTCGCCGCCCAACTCGACGAACTCGTCGCCGCTCACCAGCCCGATTCCGCAGTCGTCGTCATCGACAGCGCCGACGACGAACAGCTCGTCCCGATCGTCGAGAGCCGATTGCCGGTCGACTCGGTCGACCGCGTCGTCGTCAGACAGGCACGAGACATCGAATCGACGTACTACCTCCTGAAGCAGTTCCTCGGCGACGAGGAACTCCGTCAGACGATCCTCGTTCCGCTCGGGTTGACCCTACTCGTCTTTCCCTTGCTCTCGACGGTCGTCGGACCGGCGGAGGGTGCCGCAGCGATCACGACCGTGATCGGTCTGTTCTTACTATACAAGGGCTTCAACGTCGACGACCTCATGACCGCCCTCGCGATCAAGGCCCGAGAATCCCTCTATGCCGGCCAGATCTCGGTCGTCACCTACGTCGTCGCCGGGGGGTTGACGCTCGTCGGACTGTTCGCCGGAGCGCTCGGAATCTCCGGACTGGGCGACTCCTCCGGCATTCTGATTCCGGTGATGCAGTTCGTCTTCGACAGCGTCCCGTGGATCGCGACCGCCGCACTCGTCGCCAGTGCCGGCCGATTGCTAGACGAACTCATTCGGGACGAACCCCTCAGACGATCCTACCTCAACCTCCCGTTCGTCGTGGTATCCGTCGGTCTCGTCCTCCGTGGGTTCTCCGCGTACTTCCTGCAACAGCAGGAGGTGATCGAACCGATGACGATTCCGGGCTTTTCGTTCGGCGTCCTTCAGCTCTCGAACTTCAGTACGTCCCCTGGGGAACGTCTGGCTGCATACGTCGCCGCTGCGATCGTCCTCAGCATCGTCGGCGTTCGACTGACGTCGTACCTCAGTGGACCGACACTTGATGAGCCCGACCTGTCCGAACGATCCGAATCTGACTGATCGAACCACCGTCCCCCGAATACCGACACCCGTCTCGACGCCGGTGATCGGTGAACCGACTCGCACAACGAGACCCATTTATCCGCCCGGACGAATCTCGATACATGACGGACTCCGGGGGCCATTGGATCTCGCTCTTTTCCGGTGGCAAGGACTCCTCGTTCGCACTGTATCGGGCGGTAGCACGCGGACTGTCGGTGAGCCACCTCGTTACGGTACACCCCCAGGGAGACTCGTACATGTACCACGTACCAGCAACGGAACTGGCCACGCTTGCCGCCGAGAGCATCGGACGACCCGTGATCGCGGTTCGCCCCGATGATTTCGAACCGGACCGTACGATCGATTCCTCGGTACAGGGTGACCGTGAGGTCGAACCGCTCGAGGACGCGCTCGTGTCCCTCGATCGCGACCTGGACGGGGGAATCGACGGTCTGATCGTCGGTGCCGTCGAGAGCGAGTTCCAGCGCAGCCGAATCGAGTCGCTCTGTGATCGACTCGAGTGTGACCTCTTCGCACCACTGTGGCACGAGAACCCGCGCGAACTCGGCGAGGCGATGCTCGAGGCCGGTTTCGAGATCGTCGTCGTTCAGGTCGCGGCGGCCGGACTGGACGAATCGTGGCTCGGACGGACGCTCGATCGGGCAGCACTCGACGAACTCGAAGCGCTTGCGGAGAGCTACGGCGTCCACCCGCTCGGTGAGGGTGGCGAGTTCGAAACGATCGTCGTCGACGGCCCACACATGGATCGACGGATCGACATCGCCTACGAGACGACCTGGGACGGGACGCGCGGATCGATCGAACTAACTGACGCGTCGCTGGCCGAGGAGTAGTCAGGACCCGGGTTCGAGTTCGAGGCGTTGACCGGGTCGAGAGGGGGACCTACTGGATCGTTCAATCGTTCGATATCTGCGTGTGGGCACCGATGAGGGCCTCGGCCAGATTTACGTCCTCTAACAGCGTGTTCTCGTCGATGATGGAACCACGGATCTCGGCGTTTCGGAGGGTGACGTCCGGGAAGACGACGGCGTGATCGAGCGTCGTGTTCTCGAGGACTGCGTCGGCCATCACGTGCACGTTTTCGCCGATCGTGGTGTCCTCCAGTGTAGCACTTTCGGCGACGTACGAATCGCCGTCGAGGTACCACGCGACGGCGTCGAGGTAGCTCTCCGGCGTGCCGATGTCGAACCACGCCTCCTCAAAGGTGTACGCGTACGTCGGTTCGCGATTCTGTAACCACTGGACGAACCAGCCCGGCTCGTCGGGATTGTTTCCACTCTCCAGATAGGTCGAGAGGAGTGACACCGTCTCCGCCGGAAACGCGTAGCAGGCGATCGAGACGAGCGTGCTGTTCGGTTCGTCCGGCTTCTCCTGAAAGTCGACGACGCGGTCACCGTCGAGCTCGACGAGGCCGTACTCCGTGGCGCGTTCGCGCGATCCGACGTCGTAGGCGGCGAGTGTCGGCGCTCCGAGTCCCTCGAAGTAATCGAGGAAGTCGGCGATGTCGAAACTGAGCAGGTTGTCGCCGGCGACGACGAGTAGGTCGTCGTCGACTTCCTCGCGGTCGATTAGCTGAGCGAGCGCTCCCACGACGCCGAATTTTTCGTCTTCCGCTTCGGTCTCTTCGATGGACAGTTGCGGTTTCTCGTACGGTGATTCGCGCAGGTGAGCTTCGAACTCGCTCGCGAATCGCTCGTTGGTGCTGACGTAGACGGTCTCGATGCGGTCGTCTCGTTCTAACTCCTCGAAGATCCGATCGATGACGGTCGTTTCACCGATGGGTAAGAACATCTTCGGCCGGTGTTTCGTGATCGGCCACAACCGTGTCGCGTACCCGCCAGCAAGGACGACGGCCTTCATGCCCCGCGATTCATCGGGCGTCGGTAAGTCAGTTGTCCTTGGTACTCGAACGGTGTTTTGCTCGCGAGCCACGCGGGACCTGCCGACCAGCGGCGTGGAAGAACGCAGCGACGATTACGCAAGCGACGCCATACAGCGACGACCCGCGCCGTGAAACGGCGTACCGACGATCTACGATGGGTACCGTCTGGTACTCTTAGTCAGCGGACCGTGAGAGTGAGCTTCGCTAGCGGACCGTGAGGGTGATCTTTGCCAGCGGCCCCATCATAACGTCTCTGCGAGGACCTCAATCGGCGTCGGAGGCGTGTTCCTCTCGGCCGCGTCCGTCTGCAGTTGGGTTCGACACGAGGCTCCCGGGGCGACGACGCGGTCCCCGTCACTCTCGGCTACCTGCTCGAAGAGGATCGACGCAATCGCATCGCTCATCGAGGCGTGTTCGGCCTCGTAGCCGAAACTTCCGGCCATGCCACAGCACCCGGAGTCGAGTTCGTCCACCGTGAATCCGGCGCGCTCGAGCACGGCCGGGGCGTGGTGGTCGGTCTGTACTGCCTTCTGGTGACAGTGACCGGGGTAGGTGAGTGTCTCCGACGGCGTCGGCTCGGGCGAGATGGGTTCGACGAGGTCGAACGTCGCCAGGTACTCGCAGACCCCGTAGGTTGCGGACGCAACTCGATCGGTCGCTTCACCCGGGTACAGGTCGCGGTAGTCCGACTGGAGCATGACTGCGTCGGATGGCTCGACGACGACCACGTCCCAGCCGTCCGCCACGAGGGGGTCGAGCGTCCGGACGGTTTCGTCGGCTCGTCCGCGTGCCTGCTCGAGGAATCCTTTGGAGTAGGCGGGCCGACCGGAATCGCCGAGGTCCGTCGGGACGGCGACGCGGATCCCGGCCGCCTCGAGAACCTCGACCGTCGCCCGTCCGGCGGCCGGGTTCGAGTAGTTCGTGTACGTATCCGGAAAGACCACCGCTTTTCGGCGGGGTGAGTCCGGCGAATCGGGTGCAGGGAACGAATCGTCCGCGGCTCGGCGCTCGAACCAGTCGACGAACGTCTCGCTTTGAAAGGTCGGAAGCGGGCGACTCGCGTCGATGCCCATCGTTCGTTCGAGGACCCACCTGCCGCCAGGTATCCGCTGGGCGAGATTAGACAGTGGTGCGAGCCGACTTCCCCAGCCGGAGAGCGAGTGGACGTTCGCGAACAGCCGATCTCGCAGCGACGCGCCGTTTCGTCGGTTGTACTCGTGGGTGAGTTCCGCCTTGAGCTTCGCCATATCGACCTCGCTCGGACAATCGACGGCACAGCCCTTGCAGCCGATACAGAGATCGAGGACCTCCTCGACGAACTCGTCGTCGAACGCGCTACCCGGGAGTTTCCCGCTCATCGCTTGCCTGAGCGCGTT
>SLIS01000457.1 GCA_007135505.1 Halovivax sp. | reverse complement strand
GTGCGGGTTCGACGGCCTCGGCTTCGAACGCTATCTGTCCCAACACGTGATTTGCCCGGGCGACCCAGTAGGTCGCATCTATCGACGCCGCTCGTTCGCGGACATCTCGTGCGATCGATTCCGCCCGATCGACCTCGCCGCGAGCGCGTTCGAGGTCGGCGTGGGACAGTCGAACTCGAAGCGCGAGAATGCTGTCCTCGTTCTCGATGGTGTCGAGTGCCCTTTCAAGGTGGTCGCTGGCCCGATCGACTGCACCAGTTCGGCGTTCTACTTCGCTCAGACAGAGGTGACTCAAGGCGATCTGTTCGGGATCCTCGATCGCCATCGCACGTTCCTGGCCTTTTTCACTGTAGTGCTGTGCCTGATCGTCCGTTCCTCGTCGCAGGGCGATCAGGCCGAGATTGTTGTAGGTCCTGGCGATCCCGCGTTGGTCGTCGAGCGCGTCGTATATCTCGAGACTCCGCTCGTAGCGTTCGAACGCTCGATCGAGCGATCCGAGACGATGTTCGACCTCTCCGATGTTGTGAAGGCAGGAGGCTTCGCCGTGGCGGTTTTCGTGTTCCCGCCTGATCTCGAGGACCCGCTCGTGCATCTCTCCGGCGCGTTCGAAATTACCGCGTCGCCCTTCGACCGTTCCGATATTGTTGAGCGTCGACGACAGCCGAGGTCGATCGCCGAGTTCTTCCTTCCGCTCGCGGCTCCGTTCGTAGTACTCGATGGCCCGGTCGAAGTTGTTTCGCTGCGTCTCGAGGTGTCCGAGGTTGTGCAGACACTTTGCCACGCCGTGACGATCGCCGAGTCTCTCGCTGCGTTCGAGGCTTTCTTCGTACAATTTCTGGGCTCGTTCGTAATTTCCCCGCTGGCCCTCGATAACGCCGAGGCTGTTCAGCGCCAGTGTCACGCCGTGGCGGTCGCCGAGCGCCTCCATGCGATCGAGATTTCGTTCGAAGCACTCGGCCGCCCGATCGAACGACCCCTGTTTCCAGGCCACATTTCCCATCGAATTGATGGTTTCGGCCTGGCCGCGACGGTCGCCGAGTTCCGTTAGCAGGTCGAGACTCGACTCGTAGTACTCGGTCGCTCGATCGAACGCTCCCCGTTTCGTCGCGATATTGCCGATCTGTCGGTGGGCTCTCGCTTCCCACCGACGGCGTCCACTGGTACGGAACACCGATACTGCGCGTTCGAAATTCCGCTCGGCCTCGTCGAACGAACCCCGTTCCGTCTGGATCTCGCCGAGACGAAGTTGCGCCCGGGCCCGAATCACTCCGTTCTCCGGATCGTCGTCATCGACCACCGACAGACACGCCCGACAGTGATCGATGGCATCGTAGTACGCGCCGCGTTCGATGGAGACGCGAGCCAACCCCAGGTGTCGTTCCCCGGCGCGGCTGATCGATTCGTCGCTCACTCGTTCGAAGGCACGCTCAGCTCGGTCGTAGTAGCCGCCGGCGAGAAACAGCTTTCCGAGCCAAATCGGTCGGTCCTCGCGCGTCGAAGCCGCACACGCTGCCGGGAGTTCGATCTGGTCGCGGTTCCCATCGCCGAACAGCGGTGCGAGCGTCGCTCGCTCTCTTCCCAGGTCGTATATCGCCTTTACGAGCGAATCTGCCCACGTTTCCGGGTCTTCGAGCGGCGTCACCAGCGCCCGCTGCTGATCGAGGTGACTCGCGATCGCCTTCCGTTGATACTCGCTGTCCGCGAACGAAAGCAGCGCGCTCACCGCACTGCCGAAGCGTCGTGCGGCGATCTCTTCACTCTCTCCGCTGGCTAGGTGGGCGAGAAACGCCGTCGACCACTCCTCGTGGACCGCCCGGTACCGGCCGTCCGAACGCGGAAAGAGGACCCGCCCTTCGAGACGCTCGAGAACCGCATCGATGGCGTCGAACTGCGTCGGATCGCCCACGGTGTAGAGGAGCCCCCGGTCGACGCCGACGCCGGCTGCGTTGAGGACGTTTACGAGGATACCGACCGAGAGCGCGAGGTCGTCTCCGTTCAACGCATCGTAGACGTCGGAAACTGCGTCTTCGAGCGCGGTTGGCCCGTCTGCCAGCGGATCTGCGTAGGTAGCCAGCCGGTGTATCAACCGGAGCAGCTCGTGGGTCGAGCCCTCGGCGGCTGAATCGTCGCTGACCGCCGCCCACAGCTCGTCGGTCGGAACGTCGACGGATCGATTCGCCGTTCGCTCGAAGTGTTCGACGAGTCTGGAACAGTCACGTTCGCTCAGCGATGGGACGTGTGTCACCGCGAACGCACTCGTCGTCGCCACCGGCTCGAACCGATCGCGCCACTCGTGTTCGCGAGCGTCGAGCAGGACGGAGACGTCGTCGGTCGCCTCGAGCCGGTCGACCGCGTCGAAAATGGAATCGGCGTTCGGACGAATCGCGTCTTCGACGACGACGAGCGCGTGTCCGTCCCCGTTCGTGACGGTTGTGACGAGTTCGTCGACGGCTGAAAACGATCGACCGCGATCGCTCTCGCGGTAGAAGACGGGGCCGTGATCGGCGTCGTACCAGTTGCACGCGATCTGTTTACAGAGCGTACTCTTTCCCGAGCCGGGCGGTCCGAGGAGGACCTGATTCTCACCGGCCAGTAGGCTCGCGGTGAGCGACGCTGCCACGTCCGGGCCCGGGTTATCCGGTGATTCGCCGCCCGCCTGGGATGATTCGCCGGCCGCCCTCGGTCTCGAGATTGCGTATCCGGTGTGCACTTCGGTGAGCGACAGCCCGGCTCGCCAGGCCGTCGTCGGATCGGCAACCGGTTCGTTCCGAAAGTACGAGCCGTCGATTCGGGAGAATCCCTCGTGGTCTAAGGGGCCGGGGAGCGTCCGGCCGATCGTCGCGAACTCGGTCGCGTCGCCGGATTCGAACGCGTTTTCGTCGTCGGCACACAGCGCACTCGTTCGATCCGTCGCCTCGGTCCTGTACTGGTCGAAGGTCGTTTCGGCCCATCGGACGGCCGGAAATGTATCATTGACGAGAAGCCCGTACAGAGTCCCCTGGTCGGTAAATGTGGCCAGGTGGACGGTGGTGCTGGATTCTGAACCCTCCTCGGCCGATCCCAGTTCGAACAGGCTCACTCCGAAGGGTGGAACGGAACCGACGGCGACCGAGAAGTCGTCCGTTTCGGCCATCGCCGCCATCCGCCGCGGAAACTCCCGACTGAACGCGTCGAACACCTCCGGCGTCACGACCAGGTCGGCGCGATGACCGTCGGTGATGACGTGTTCGTAGAGCAGTCGTACGTGTCGTGGGTCTTCGAGCGTGGGGATGAGCGCACGATACTCCGTCGCCTCGGCCAGCGTATCGAGACTCCGTTCGAGCGGTCGATACGGGGACGGGTCGCCCGCGAGAATCGCGTCGCCGTGGGCGACGAGTGCGGGATCGATCTCCGCGCCAGCGGGAATCGGATCGAGGACGGTCTTGGCCGCCAGGATGTCCTCGAACGTTTCCAGAAACGACCCGAGGTGATCGTAGACGAGTCGGCCAGCGACCGTCACGCTGACGCCACCTTCACTGCGTTCGACGAGCTCGATCGTCTCGAGGTCGTTGACGGCCCTGTTGATGGTCGCTCTCGACTGGCCTGTATCGGCCACGAGGTCGCGAATGTGGGCTGACGATTCACAGAGTCGCTCGAGTATCTCGATCCGTTTGAGGATCGTTCTCGTGTGCTCAGCCGGAGTTCCACCCACCATCGGTACCGTCTACAGTCTATCTGCCCGTGTTATAGTTGTATGGTCCGCTTTATCCAACCATCGCGCGGAAGCACGCAGGCGACAGCAACAACGCGATGCGCCGAGTCACGGGGAAAATACCCACCCGAATTTCACGGCAAACCGGGGCGAGTGCCCGGCTGCTACGGGCCAGACGCGTCCGCTCACGATGTGAGACGGCGTTTCGGTCGGTGAGAGATGCACGCTCCGTCGAATAGCTCTGATACTGTCCGACGTCCCGGCGAACTCGATGGAGGCCGTCGACCCGCTTCAGCGACACGGAGTCGACACCCGGCCTCGTCGTGGAACGGCGCCTCTCACCGTCGAGCGATCGGGCGGATGGCGCTACACTCGATGACTGCCGAGCGGAGACGTCGGTGACCGGTTGCGAACCACGCGAAACGAAACCAATGACAGACACGACATCCATCAACGAGCGAATCGACGACCTGGAGGCCGAACTTCGGGACCAACAGGCGATAATCGAGCGGCAGGCGAACCGACTCGAGCGTCAGCAAGAAACCATCAGGTCGCTCGAATTGGAGACGACGACCGACGCGGACGGTTCGACCGCTGTCCCGAGCGTCAGTCGCCGATCAGCCTGGCGGGACTCGGGATTGTCGGCCTTGCGGGTCTTGGCGCGACGTCAGCGTCGGCGAGCAACCCGTTCGAACTCACGCTACTGGACACCGGGCTGGACGAGGGCGAGACCGTCACCGCCGAGGACGTCGACCTCGAAGCCGACGTCGACGCCGACGGTGCCGTCAGGTTCGAACTCGGGGCCGACGAGCGGACCATTTCGCTCGCCGTCGAGGAGTCCTCAGGCGGTATCGGATTGCCACCGCCGCCACCGCCCGCCGAGCCGGCGGCATTCGAGTTCGGCGAGGCGACCCTCTCTGCGACGTCGCTCGAGCTCGGGGAGACGTTCTCCGTCGAGGTTCCGGTGGCGAACGTCGGCGACGAACTCGGATCCGAGACGGTCTCCCTGCTGGTCGAGGGGGAGCGAGTCGACGAGGCGGCCGTCACCCTCACCGGCGGGAGCGAGGAGACCGTCGAGTTGCGGCATTCGTTCGAGGCCGGCGGCGAGTTCGAGGTGGCGATCCCAGACGTGTTGACTGAGTCGGTGTCTGTCGTCGACCCCGATCCCTCGGACGACACGGCGCCGGCCGACGACGCCGAGGACGACTCGGCAGCGGACCCCGGAGACGCCTCGACGGCGGCCGAAACGGATGAACCGAACGGTGGTATCTCCGGTTTCGTCGCAGCGTTGGTGATCGGGTGCGTCCTGGCGATCGCCGCGCTGGTGTTCCACCGGACCCGGGCCTGAGGTTTGCGGAACCTCGTCCGGACGCCGCTGGATACGTTCCGCCCGTTCGCCCGGGGGAAACCCTTTCACGCCGGAGACTGTAGGTTAAGTAATGGAATCTCTCGTAGCCGACCCGTGGACGCCACTCACCCTGGCGGCCGGCGAATCGTTTCTCGTCATCGGGGCGCTCGTCCTCCTCGTAGTCGTCGTCACGATCTGGCAGATGGTCGAGTTCGTCGACGCCTACGATCGGGAGGCGCTGACGGTCTTCGGCGAGTATCGCGGGCTCCTCGAACCGGGGCTCAACATCATCCCG
>SLIS01000239.1 GCA_007135505.1 Halovivax sp. | reverse complement strand
TTCCACAACCTCTCGGCGCTCGAACGGATGGTTCAGGGCGAGTACATCCCGGACCTGATCGCCTCGCTCGGCAGTCTCGACATCGTCCTCGGGGAGGTGGATCGATAGATGGCGGCGAGTGAGACGACGGCGACGACCGGTTCGTGGGCCGCCCAATTTGGGACGCCGCTCCAGGCCGACGACGGCGCCATGTTGCTCCCCGAACACCTCGTCGAACTTCTCGGCCTCGGCGAGTTCGGCCTCGCCGGCGAGCTGTTCGCCGCGTTCCTCGGGGCGTTCCTGATCGGGAACCTGATGCTGGCGATGACGGCGGTCGCCGGTCCGTGGGCCAAGCGAAAGATCACCGCCGCCTTCACCGACCGGATCGCCGTGAACCAGATCGGCCCCGGTGGAATCGGAATCATCATTCCGGACGCGGTCAGGCTCCTCTCGAAGGAGAACATCATCCCCGAGAACGCCGACCGGCCGGCCTACGACCTGGCACCGCTCATCATCGCGAGTTCGGCACTCCTCGGGTTCGCCGTGATTCCGATGGGCAGTGGGATTCACCTCGCCGATCCCGAGGTCGGTCTCGTCTACGTCTTCGCAACGGCGAGTATCGCCAGCGTCGGGCTCGTCATGGCCGGCTACGCCTCGGCGAACAAGTACTCGATGCTCGGCGGCCTCCGGGCGGTCGCCCAGAACATCGCCTACGAGATTCCGCTGATCATCACCGGCATGTCGGTGGTCATCTTCGCCGGCACGCTCCAGATGAGCGAGATCGTCTCGATGCAGACGGAGACGGCACTCGCGACGATCCCGGGAATCGGCGTCGACATTCCGGCCTGGTACGCGCTCGTGAACCCGTTCGCGTTCGTGTTGTTCCTGATCGCGAACTTCGCGGAGGTCGGTCGGAACCCGTTCGACACGCCCGAGGCGCCCACCGAGATCGTCGCCGGATACCAGACCGAGTACTCCTCGGTCTACTTCGTGCTGATCTACCTCGGGGAGTTCATCCACATCTTCCTCGGCGGGGCGATCATCGCGACGATCTTCCTCGGCGGCCCGGCCGGTCCCGGACCGACGGAGCTCGGAATCTTCTGGTTCCTCGTGAAGATCTGGGGCGTGTTCTTGCTCACCCAGTGGCTGCGGTCGGCGCTGCCACGGGTTCGAATCGACCAGCTGATCGAGATCGGCTGGAAGGGGCTGCTCGTTCTCTCGTTCGCCAACCTGCTGTTGACGGCGATCATCGTTGCAGCCCTCGACGCTGGTGGGGTGATTGCATGATTGGACTACTCAAATCGATGGCGACGACGATGCGACACGCACTGGACGGCGCGACGTTTACGGTGGAGTACCCGGAGGAGTCCCCCGACGTCTCCCCGCGCTTTCGCGGCGTACACAAGTTCAGCCAGGAGCGCTGTATCTGGTGTCGTCAGTGCGAGAAGGTCTGTCCGAACGATACGATCCAGATCGTGATGGACGACCAGCGAAACGGCGAGCAGTACAACCTCCACATCGGCCAGTGCATCTACTGTCGGCTCTGCGAGGAGGTCTGTCCGACCGACGCCATCCTCCTGACCCAGAACTTCGAGTTCACCGGCGACACGAAGGCCGAACTGGTCTACAATAAAGAACAGCTCAAGGCCGTTCCGTGGTACAAGGACATCGACCCGCTGGAGGCCAGAGAGCCCGACCGTGGCGGCTGGATCGGTGAAGGCGACGGGGAGGTGGACTACCAATGATGGAAGCCGTCGCCTTCGGTCTGTTCGCTGCCGTCACGCTGGGAAGCGCCCTGGGCGTCGTCTTGCTCCGGGACCCGTGGCACGCCGCATTACTGCTCGGCGTCTCGCTTCTCTCGGTCGCCGCCCACTACGTGATGCTCGTCGCGGAGTTCATCGCGGTGATCCAGGTGCTGGTCTACGTCGGCGGCGTGCTCATTCTGATCACGTTCGCCGTCATGCTGACCCAGCCCGAGCCCGACGAGTCGGGAACCACAGACGAGACGACGGAGGTGGGCGGGGCATGACGACGAACCGACCACAGCTCGTCCCGCTCGGGCGCCGACTCGTTCCCGGCGTCCTCGCGCTGGGACTGTTCGGCGTCCTCGCCGCGGTCGTCCTCGGAACGAATTTCGGCGAGTTTGCCTCGTTCCCCGAGGACGTCTCGATCACCGCATCGATCGGGTACGCGATGTTCGACTTCGAGACGCTGCAGGCCGAGCAGGGCGTCCCCGGCACGGAACCATTCCTGCTCGCGTTCCTGCTGATCGCGATCGTGCTGGACGCCGCCCTCGACGCCTCGCTCGTGCTCGCAAAGCGCGAGGAGAAGGGCGAATCGACCAGCCCGGCCGCGTTCGGCGACGTCGGCGCGAGCGGCAGTTCGACGCTCGACGCCGGGACCGACCGACCCGGCGAGGCGACGCCGGCGACGGACGGCGGCCGCGCCACCGACGCGAACGACGCCGTCGATGGCGGGATCGACGCCGATCGACCGGGAGGTGGAGATCGATGATCGGCATCGAAGCGTACGCCCTGCTGTCGGCGGGGCTGTTTTGCATCGGCCTGTTCGGCATTTTGACCCGCCGGAACGCCCTGATGTTCCTGATGTCCGTCGAGTTGATGGTGAACGCGGCGGCGATCAATCTGGTCGCTTTCGCACTCTACTACGGGACGCTCACGGGGCAGGTGTTCACCCTGTTCGTCCTGGGACTCGCGGCCGCGGAGGTCGCTGTCGGGCTTGGGATCATCCTCGTATTGCACCGGAACTTCGGAACGATCGACGTGACCGCACCGACGACGATGAGGTGGTAAGATGGAGGGACTGTTCAGTTACGCGCCCGCGATCGTCCTCTTTCCGCTGGTAGCGTTCGCCATCACCCTGCTCTTTGGCCGCTACCTGCCGTTGCAGGGGGCGATCCCGGGCATCGTTGCGACGGGTGGATCGCTCGTTCTCTCGCTGGGGATGGTTGCCGCCGTCGCCAGCGCGGACGAACCGTACAATGAGGCGCTCTACACGTGGGCCGCGACCGACGAGATCGCGTTCCACTTCGGCGCGCTGGTCGACCAGCTGTCGGCGCTGATGCTGGTCGTGGTCTCGCTGATCGCGTTTCTGGTCCACGTCTTCAGCCTGAGCTACATGAACGCCGAAGGAGAGACCGGGCTCCCGCGATACTACGCCGGCCTCGGGCTCTTCTCGTTCAGCATGCTCGCGTTCGTCATCGCGGACAACCTGCTGATGGCGTTCATCTTCTTCGAGCTGGTGGGCCTGTGCTCGTTCATCCTGATCGGCCACTGGTACGAGACGCGCTCGGCGCCGTCGGCCGCGAAGAAGGCGTTCCTGGTGACCCGCTTTGGGGACTACTTCTTCCTGATCGGCGTCATCGCCATCGCGACCAGCTTTGGAACGCTCAGCTTCGCCGGCGATGCCTCGTTCGTGCAGGCCGCACAGGATGCGATAGCCGGCGAGGGAGACGCCTGGATTCCGGGCGGTCTCTCGGCCGAACAGTGGGTGACGATCACCGGATTGCTGGTCCTTGGTGGCGTGCTGGGTAAGTCCGCGCAGTTCCCGCTGCACACCTGGCTCCCCGACGCCATGGAAGGTCCGACGCCGGTCTCGGCGCTGATCCACGCGGCGACGATGGTCGCCGCCGGAGTGTACCTCGTCGCCCGGATGTTCGGCTACTACGCGCTCAGCCCGACGTCGCTCGCGATCATCGCCTTCGTCGGCGGCTTCACGGCACTGTTCGCCGCGACGATGGGCTGCGTGAAGAACGACATCAAGCAGGTGCTGGCGTACTCGACGATCAGCCAGTACGGCTACATGATGCTCGCGCTGGGCGTCGGCGGCTACGTCGCCGGCGTCTTCCACCTCGTCAACCACGCCTTCTTCAAAGCGCTGCTGTTCCTCGGGGCCGGAGCGGTCATCATCGCCATGCACCACGAGCAGGACATGTGGAAGATGGGTGGGCTGAAAGAGAGGATGCCCGTGACCTACTGGACGTTCGTCGCGGGAGCGCTCGCCCTCGCGGGCATCATCCCGTTCTCGGGCTTCTGGTCGAAGGACGAGATTCTCTACGACGCCATGGTGGTCGGGCTCAACGAGCCGGTCATCCTCGGCGCGTACGGGATGGCACTCGTCGCCGTCTTCTTCACCGGCTTCTACACGTTCCGGATGATCTTGCTCACCTTCCACGGTGAGCCACGTACGGATGCGGCCGAGGAGCCCCACGGGATCGGCGTTTCGGCGAAGTTCCCGCTCGTCGTCCTCGGCGTCCTCGCCGCGGTCGCCGGCGTTCTGAACCTCGCCCCGATCGCCAAGCTCGGGAACCTGGACATCGAGTTCCTCCACCAGTGGCTGGAAGGCGGCGTCGAGGGAGCGACCTACGTCGCCTACAGCGACCTGATCGGTGACGTCTACGCGACCGAACTGGTCGGCTGGGAGCCGTACGACGTCCTGCTCGCGGCCGGCCTCTCGCTGGCGCTTGCGTTCTCTGGGGCCGGCGTGGCCTGGAAGCTCTACAGCGTTCCCGACCCGGTTCGTCACACCGAACGCCTCGGTCGGGCCCGCGACGTCGTCGCGGCGAACTACTACCAGGACGAGTACCAGGTCTGGCTCGCCCGGGACGTGACGCTGCCGACGTCTAGGTTTACCGACCGATTCGATCAGACCGTCATCGACGGACTGGTAAACGGCGTCAGCAGCGCCAGCCTCTTCGGCGGTGGCCACGTCAAGCGCCTCCAGACCGGACTCGTGACGAACTACGCCGCCCTGCTCGTCCTCGGGTTCCTCGCGTTACTGCTCGGCCTCGGCCTCTACGGAGGGTGGTTCCTATGATGATCGAACTGTTGCTCGCGGTCACGTTCGTCGGCGCGGCCGCTACGTCCCTCGCACCGAATCGCGTCGCCGGCAAACTCGCGTTCGCCATCAGTCTCGTCCCGGCCGCCATCTCACTGTGGCTGTTCGCGGCGTTCGACGGGACCGGCAACGCACTCCTGGGCGGCGACCTCGCCTTCGAGTCCCGGGCCAGCTGGTTGCAACTCGCCGACTACGAGATCTCGTGGTTCGTCGGGCTGGACGGCATCAGCCTGCCGCTCGTGGTGATGACGACCGTCCTCACGACGCTGGCCATCGTCAGTTCCTGGACGCCGATCGACGAGCGCCAGTCGCAGTTCTACGGGCTCGTGCTGTTCATCGAGGCGAACCTGCTCGGCGTCTTCGTCGCGCTCGACTTCTTCCTCTGGTTCATCTTCTGGGAGGCGGTCCTGATCCCGATGTACTTCCTGATCGGTATCTGGGGCGGCCCGCGGCGGAAGTACGCGGCGATCAAGTTCTTCATCTACACGAACGTCGCCTCGCTGGTGATGTTCATCGGCTTCATC
>SLIS01000389.1 GCA_007135505.1 Halovivax sp. | reverse complement strand
TCGCGAAGCGCCCCGGCCGACGTCGAGTGGCCGACCGCACCGATCGAGCCGCGCTCGTTGAACACGCGGACCACGAACTCGCCCTCGCGATCGGTTTCCGGGAGTTGCGAGGAAGGAACGGACGCCGTCGTCGGCTGGGTCGCATCCGGCTGTGATTCAGGGCTCGCCACCGATCGAGCTGCGTTTCCGTCCTCGTTGGGTCCGTTCCCCGGCCGGGATGGTTCTTCCGACGAGGGTCGATCGGTGTCTGGGTCTAACGGACGCGTCCCAGCAGATCCGTCGTCGTGACTGGAGTCGACGTCCGGCTGACTCGGCTGGCCATCCAGAACCGTGTCGATGACGTCGTCGAGTACCGGTTGCAGTGCGTTCGGATCCAGACCGGTCGAGTCGGCTATGGCGGCGTCGATGGCCTCGGTCACAGATTTCCGATAGACGGCGAGACGACGGGCGGCACGGCTTCGGGCGGGCAACGTCTCGACGTGGGACCCGATTGCGTCCGGGGTAAACCGCGAGAGTACCTCCGAGTGGTCGGTCAACGAATCGAAGGGGACCGTTCGACGATCAATAGCGTCGGGTCCGCCAACGAAGACGAATCCGGCGTCGGTGACGTAGATAGCGCGATCGACACCCGTATCGGCCATCACGGAGCCGAGCGTGCCTTGGATGCGGTCCGCAGATCTATTCGGCGGTGCTACGACGACGAAACCGGCGGGTGTCCAGCCGTCGACGTCGACCGATAGCATGTGATCCACTTCGATCGAACCGACCGTTCGATCGTCGTCCACACGACCGCCGTCTGCCGACCACCCGAGAACGGAAAGCAGCGGACGGGCGATCCAGTCACGTCGTTCGGCGCGAGTGACTGGCGGATTCGTCGAGTAAATCGCATCGACGCGGTCGGCGAATCGCTCCAACTGCGCTCGATTCATCGTCGGATACTCGTGCTGGGAGACCATGTATGATGTGGCTCAATTCGGGAACCGCGAGGCGCCTGTCGGTGACCACAGTCGCCTACTGACCGGTCCGTACCCATCACCGTCCGGGGGTCGGTTCGGTCGCTTCGGCAGGATCGAACTGATAGATCCGGAGCCGACCGTCGTGGATCGAGTACGCGGATTTCAGCTGTGGCGGGATCGTCTCCGCTTTGCCGATCACCAGGAAGCCATCCGGTTGTAACGAGTGGCCGATCGTCTCGAGCATCGGCGCCTTGTAGGCCGGATCGATGTAGATGAACAGGTTACGGCAAATGACCAGGTCGAACCCGGACTTCGGTTCGTCGTTGATGAGGTCGTGGCGCTCGAACGAGACACCCTCGCGAACCTCGCTTCCCACGTGGAACGTGCCGTCGTCACGGCAATCGACGTAGTCCTCGTAGTCGTCGAGAAAGGAGAGTTGCTCGTGAATGTCCGTCGTGCGCGATTGTTCGTAGACACCGTTTCGGGCGGTTTCGAGTGCGTTCTCACTGATGTCAGTCCCGAGGACGTACAGGCTCGACTCGTCGATTTGCGGATCGGCGTGGGCCAGCATCGAGAGCGAATACGACTCCCGGCCGTCGGCACAGGCGGCCGACCAGACGTGAACCGAGTCGTTTCGCTCTGACAGCGTCGCGAGGACCGACCGGATTCCGCCCCACACGTCCGGATTTCGAAAAAACCCGGTGACGTTGATCGAGAGCGAATCGAGTAACGCCTCTTGCTCGTCCGAATCCGTTCGGATCAGTTCGTCGTACGCCTCGTAGCTGTCGGAGTCAGTTCGTCGAATTCGTGAAGAAATTCGTCGGTCGAGGTAGCTGTCGTTGTAGTGACTCGTGGCGAAGCCGAGGTCGGATTCGACGTACGAGAGAATCGACCTGAACGCATCATCGCTCACAACTCGTTCACTCCGTTCTCGTCGGTCCCGCTCTTTATGAGCAGCGTTCCAGTACCCGGCGTGAACTCGACCGTCCGACCGTGGCTCCCGCCGACGTCTTCTGAAATCAGTGGGACGCCCAGCTTTTCGAGTTCGGCTTTCGCCGCTTCGATATTTCGCTTTCCGACGCCGTCACCGAAGCTCTCGAACTCGAACATGTCGCTACCGCCGGCGATTTTTGCCTCGACGTCCGTGTACGTCGCGCCACGTTCGACCATTCGTCGGAGCAGTGCCCGAATCGCCGTATCGGCGTATTTGCCGGGCTTGACGTCGCTGTTCTCCGCCTGGTCACCGTCGGGCAGCATCGTGTGTGCGAGTCCGCCGATTCCCGTATCTTCATCGTACAGCGCAATTGCCAGACACGAACCGAGCCCGTAGGACTTCAGCGTGTTGTCGCCCTCGCTAACGACGAGTTCCGAAATCCCCACCTGAACGGGTTCGGGCGCGCCCGGTTCACTTCCGTACGTCTTCATGTTCCCTCGATCTCGCCAAATTCAGCCGTAGTCGGCGTCTCTTCGATGCGATCGACGTCGAGATCGTTCAGCGCGCGTTCGAGATCGTCTTCGTCCGGTATGGCGTAGACTTCGCAGTTGAACTCACGGCCATCCGCGACGATCAACGTATCGAAGACGAACGCGTAATCCTGCTGTTCGCCCAGTTGAATGATGACCGGGTCGACGGCTGCCGCTCCGATGTCGTGGGTGAACTCGGGGGTGGAGTGATCGATCGTGGTGTCGAGGACGTTCGCCCACCCGTCGAGAAAGCCACTGGCCATGATGTTGCCGAGTTCCGTGATCGCACTCTGTCCCATCTCGTCGAATTCGCCCTCGGCCGTTCCGCCGGTGTCCATCGGGACCATGGCGTCGACGACTTCGTGTGCGGAGGACTCGTCGAACAGGAATAGCAGGTAGCCACTCGGCGTCCCGTCGAATTCGAACGCGACACCAACGAGGGGTTCATTGGCCACTTCCTCGGGTATGGCTTCCAGGGAGACGAAGTTGAGCCGCCGGATCTCGACGCTCGTCTCGATGCCGGTAAGCGTCGTCGCGGTGTTCGCCACCTCCTCTGCGCCCTGTTCGGCCATTCGGTCGAAGCCCTCGAGTTTGTCGTACTCGATCCCGTCACTGGTTCGCAATCGGTCGAGCAGCGTCGCCATCGAATCGTGTTCCGGGAACAGGTAGTGTCTGAATCCGGTCTCGGTTCCGACGGCCTCGATGTGACTCTGGAAGACGAGCGCCAGATCGTCGGCCTCGGGGGCCTCCTCGAGTTCCGTGAAGAACGGAGCGGCCGTCTCGCCCTCGACGAACTCCGGCGTGGAGACGTCGATGACCGTCTCGAGGACGTCCGCCCAGCCGTCGATAAAGCCGTTGTTCATGATCTGACCGACTTCCGTCGCTGCAGAGCGGCTGAGATCGTCGAATTCGGCGTAGTTCGCGTCCGGGAGGAGTGCCTCCAGGACGGTCTCGGCGCTCTCCCGGTCGAACACGACGATCGAGTGGCCGTCGATACCCCCCGAGAGTTCGACGCGAATGCCCACTTTCTGTGAGCCGTCCTCGAAGTCTCGTTGGATCTCGGTTCCACGCATGAAGTTGAGTTTCGTGACGCCGACCTGGGTGTCGACCCCGGTCATCTGTGTCAGACGACCCGCGGCGAGACCAGCGCCTTCCCTGGCCATCCGATAGAACGTTCCCAGCGCGTTGACGTCGAGTTTCATGCGGGTTTGGGTTCGATCTCGTTGACCATCTCCACGAACTCTTCGAGGTCGGGAAACGCGTAAATCTCGGCTTCGATCTGGTAGCTCGGAACGGTCAGGTTAGAATCGAAAAAGAGCGCCAGATCGTCGCCACCGAGTCCAGCCGTTCGAACGACGATGTCGCCGGCCGGGGCGTACACCAACTGCGGGGCGGCCGTGTCGATCGCCCGGCCGAGGACGTCCGCCCAGCCGTCGATAAAGCCGGAGGCCATCATGTTCCCCATCTCCTCGACGGCGCTGCGGGCCATCTTGCCGGAGACGTTCTCCATGTCGTCGACGACGTCTCTGAGCATGAGTGCCGTAATCTTCTTCGCACTCGTCTCGGGGAAGAGTATCAGAATATGTCCGTGTGGCTCGTCGAGCAAACGGACCCGGACGCCGACTCGCTTCCCGGCGTCTAACTGGGACTTGATGTCCTGGACGTCGATGAAGTTGGTCTTGGTCACCTCCATTCGAGCGTCCTCGCCGGTCAGTTTGCTCAAATTGTCGGCGACCCCGTTCGTTCCAACCTTGGCCATCTCGTTGATGAAGCTGAGTTTTCTGATGTCTACTTTAAGCGTCATTTGTGTTTCCTCGTTATGTCGTTGATTTCTGTACGAGCCATATTATATCGTTGCAACGTCCAGGATGGTAATTACTTCGCCACGGCCACGGACCGTCGCGCCGCCCACCCCCGGGACGTTTCGCATGAATCCCTCGAAGGGTTTGACGACGACTTCCTGCCGTCCGTGAACGACGTCGCAGTGTAGGGCGACCGATCGGACGTCGTCGCGAACACGGACGACCATGCCATCGTCGTCGACGACCCGATCGCCGTTCGTAGCGGGGGTCGTCCCGGACGCCGCTTCGTCGGAATCCAGCGCCGACCCGAGTTCGACGACCGGGAGGGTCTCCTCCTCGTCGTCATAGACGGGGCCGTCTTCGGTCGTGGCAACGAACCGGCCGTCGACGATGTCCTGGACGACGTCGACCGGGAGCCCGAACTGTTCACCGTCGCTTTCGACGAACAGGACGTCGTCGATGGCGACGCTCACCGGCACCGTCATCGAAACGGTCGTGCCGTCGCCGCGTTCGCTCGAGACAGACACCGTCCCGTTGAGCGTCTCGACCGCCCGACGGACGACGTCCATCCCGACGCCACGTCCGCTGACGTCGGTCACCTCGTCCACCGTCGACAGGCCGGGATGGAAGACCAGATCGTACACTTCGTCGTCGTCCAGGTCGTCGGCTTCCGATTCGGATATCACGTCGGCCTCGATCGCTGCCCGGCGGATTCGGTCCGCATCGAGTCCACAACCGTCGTCACGCACCTCGATCGTCACCCGGTCGCGCGCTCGCTCGGCACTGAGGGTAATGGTCCCCTCTGGTGGCTTGTCCGCGGACTCGCGTTCCTCGGGCGTTTCTATCCCGTGATCGACGGCGTTTCGGATCAGGTGGATCAGCGGATCGCGGATCTGATCGAGGAGACTGCGGTCGAGTTCGATGCCGTCGGTATTGCGCTCGAACTCGATCTGTTTGTCCTGTTCCCGAGCCAGGTCTCGGACGACGCGTGGCAGCCGATTCGTCACCGTATCGAGCGGGACGAGTCGGACGTCCATCACCGTGTCCTGGAGTTCCGTGGTAATTTCCTCCAGATCGTCGAGTTCCCTGGACAGGGTCTCGTAGGACTCGCGTTCGTCGACCGCCGATCGCAGCTTGGTG
>SLIS01000206.1 GCA_007135505.1 Halovivax sp. | reverse complement strand
CTACTTTCAGATATGTTCACCAGTCCTCGGGCGACGTCGCGGCCGAACCGGATCCGCCCCGTGGCTTCGACACCCGTTTCGCGGGCGCGATCGACGGTCTCGGTGACGACGGACTCCCCGGGTTCGGTATCGAGCGAGTCCCGTGCGTGTTCGAGGCTCAACTGCATGGGAACCTCGATGACGTGGACGACCAGTAACTCGAGCTCTCGGTCGCGGGCGACGTCGAGCGCCGTGTCCAGCAACCGATCCGCCGTTTCCGGATTGGCGACCGGGAGGACGAGGCGATCCCCACTCATGTCTATCAATCCGACGGACTGTCACGTAAGCCTTCGGCCGTCTCCCGGCGTTCGGACGGTGAAATCCTCATTTTCGCCTGCCGAGGCGTTTTGGTCACGGCCGGCCGACGGCAGGGCATGCGACGGAGAGAACTCCTAGGGGCGAGCGGGATCGCACTCGTCACCGCCACGGTCGGCTGTGTCGGCCGGGCGTTCGACGGTACGTCGGACGAGCGGGCGGCGGACGAAACGGGCGTTCGCGGAGCGCCGCCGAACGACGATCGAGACAACGCGATCGAGGTGCGCGCCGACGGGCTCGTCGAGACGGAACCCGACCGGGCCACCCTCACCGTCGGCGTCGAGGCCGAGGGCGAGTCGGCCGAGGCCGTCACCGACGAACTGGCCGAGAAGGCCGAGCGGCTCCGCGAGACGTTCGACGACCTCGGCATTTCCGAGGATGACGTCGAATCGGGCCGGTACGACGTCCGCCAGCGGCGAAACGGAACCCGCTACGAGGGCGTCCACCAGTTTCGGGTCGTCCTTTACGACGTCGACCGCGTCGGCGAGGTGATCGACGCGACGGCTGCGGCAGGTGCGGACGACGTCGGACGCGTCCGATTCGGACTCCAGGACGAGACCAGGGCGACGCTGCGAAGGCAGGCGCTCGACGAGGCGCTCGCCAACGCTGACGCCGAGGCCGAGCACATCGCTGCCAATCGGGGTGTCGCGCTCACCGGGACCCAATCGGTCTCGACGCGAACCGTCGACGTCGTCCCCGTCGAGGCCAGTGTCGACGAAGTGGACGTCGCGGAGGACGATACGGGTGCCCCGCGGACGGCTGTCGACTCGGGGCTGGTCACGGTTTCGGCGTCGGTGACGGTCACGTACAGCTTCGCCGACGCGGACCACTGAGAGGTCCTCGAGACGATGCGTCGTCCCGACCGGGTCCAGTATTACGTCGCCGGGAACTGCGCTGCTCAGTCCGCGTACGGCGAAACGCCTTCGTGCCACCGAAGCCCGTACTCAGTCGCCGCGTCGGCGGCGATTTCTTCGAAGCGGTCGAACGCCATCGGCGGCGGGTGGGCGTGGCGCGCCCGGATCGTCTCCGGAAGGTCCGCGTGGTAGCGCACGTGCGTTTCGACGTCGTAGGGATACTCGGCCTCGTCCACGCCGACGAACCCGCTCCGGTCTCGAGCAGCGGACAGTGCGGATCGCCACCGTTCGATCGAGGCCAGCCCGGCGGACTCCACCCCGTGGGCGAACAGCGTCGCCCAGATCTCGTCGTAGGGCTCTGCCTCCTCGAGGTACGATTCGAGGGCGGCTGCGTCCGGGCGTGTGTTGAACGCCGTCCAGTAGGGGACCGAGCCGGTTCGCAGCGTCCACCACGGTTCGACGAGTGCGAACGACTGGACGAACAGCCGGTCCGTCGTGATGCGACGAGTCGCGTTGCGATCCCGATACAGGGTCGCGACAAACGGACTCAGGTCCTGCGGGTGGTCGAACGTCAGTCGACGGACCTCGTGGCCTCGCTCCCTGGCGAACCGTTCGACGTCCGTTCGGAGCGCCGGTTCGAATCCCCACTCCGCCTCCGGCGCGTCGACGTCCGGCTCCGGCGCGTCCCACGCCCGTATTCCCGCACCTTGCTCGGCCAGAAATCGCGCGACGGTGTCGCTTCCTTCGTAGTACTCCATCGGTTCGAGTCCGCCGAGGCCGCCGACCTGGAACGTGTGACGGTCGCCGAGGTCGATCGCCGGCCACTCGAATTCGCATTCGAGGCTGAGGATCGTCCCGCCCGGTTCGAGGACGGTGTCGAGGAACCGTTCGTAGGCGTCTCCGAGGACCCGTGACTTCGTCCGGAAGTACGCGAGCCGTTCGACCATCAGTCGATCCTGGTTGGGGTCGTGCATCTGCGCGAGCGTGACGTCGGGGTTCGCTCGGAGGAACGCCGGCGCGTGTGCCCGTCCCCAGGCGACGTCCGCCCGAATCGCGTCGGCGTCTATCGACCGGCGGACGGGGACCAGGAACGTTTGCGGGAGAAACGGGACCCCGAGGAGGGCCGCCAGGTGAACCGCGGCCCCGTTGCTGGAGCCGATCACGACGGCCGGGTAGCCCCGGTCCGGGTACTGGTCCGTAACCCACTCCCGGAACCGCTCGACGTCGAGGCCACCGAGCTCGTCGGGGTCGATACCCTCGTTTGCACCGCCCCTGGTGTAGAGTGCGGTCCGGACCGATCGGGGGAGTCGATTGAGCCGTTTCGCCAGGGGAACCAGTCGCGTATCGAGCATCCCCAGCGCCGGGAAGTCCTCGCCACGTAGCGCACTCGCACTTGCCCTGACGAAGACCGTCGTCGAGTCGAAGTTGGGCAGTCCCGACGGCGTTGAGCGCTCCCCGGCGAGCAATTTCGAGATTCGCATCGTCGGTGCAGCTACCACAGGGGGTCAGGTAATACCCGGCCCTCGGACGGCCGTTGCCGGTCGAGGATTCAACTGCCTGGCCGTCGAAACGACCGTCCATGTCGGACGAACCCCGCGACGGCTCGACGAGAACCGAATCGTTCACGACGACGGTGCGGAGACGGACGAGCGACGGGACGATCACGCTCGCGGGCGGCCTCACGGCACTCGTCGTGGCAGCCCGATCGGCGGGCCGGAGCCGATTGCGGGCCGGTGTGACCGCACTGGCCGGTATCGGACTGGTCGGACACGGTCTCAGCCGCCGACGGGCGATCGAGGGTCACGCCGACGAAACCGCGGGAGTGGCGGAGCGCTCGACCGATACCGGCGACTGGACGGATCGCGGGGGCGGGGCCCACGAGAGCGCGATTCGACCGGAGGTGGCCGTCGAGGACACCGATCGAAGCGACGAACCGGACGCCGGCCGCGATCGGAAGGCGGGTCCGAGCGATCCCAGGCGGCCGTCCGAGGACGCGGGCGTCGAGATAGACGTGAGGTCCGTGTCGACCGCCGACGAACCCGGAGAGGCCACGGGTCCGGATCCCACGCAGGCCGAACCCACGCAGACCGAACCCACGGAGCCGGAGGCCGACCCCGACGAGGACGGTGGTGGCGACCACGTCGATCAGGACGACGCGGACGAACGGGAGCGCGACTCGGAGTGACGGAGCGGGGGATCCAGCTCGGACGGGACACCGAACGAACACGGTGATTCAGACGAAGTCGGTAGCTCAGACGTCGTCAGTCGCTCGGACGAAGTCGTCTCGAACGGGGACGACTGACAGACCTGATCGAGTATCGGGCCGATCGAGTCGCTTCGAGGACCGTCGCCGAGTCGCTCCGCGAACCGATGACCGCTCCGCGAATCGACGACTGCTCCGAACCGACGCCCACTCCGAACCGACGATGACTCCGAGCACCACTCGCGTGTCGGCGCGACGCCCGGCCGATGCAGCCACGCGCCCTTTCCGTCCGCACCGGTAGCTTCGACCGTGATACATCGGAGTCGACACTGGCGCTACCTGGCCCGCGAGGGTGAACGACGCGTTCGACACTACCTGCGAACGCGAATTTCGGGCTATCCCGATAGGGGCACGCCACCCGAGGCGGCTCGCTGGATCCTCTCCGAACGCGCCAGTGCAGGTCTCATCGCCGGCGGTCACTTTCGGGGCGTCTGGCCTCGCGATCTCTGTTTCGCGACGCCGGGATTCCGCGCGGCCGGGTACGATGAACCCCTCCGTGCGACCGGCGACTGGCTGGTCGCTGTCTGCTGCGAATCGGACGTCTTCCGCACGGACGTACACGAGACGTACGCCGCGGCCACCCCGTCGGCGGGCGTCGACACGTTCCCCGCGCTCGTGATCCTCCTCGCGGAGGCCGACCGATTGACGGCCAACGGGGACGCGATCGCGTCGCTCGCGTCGGCGCACCGTCGACAATTTTTCGACGACCGACGATCGATCGTCACCGGTAACGGAAGTTCCTGGTGGGATTCGGCGGCCCGGGCGAGAGAGACGTACAACACGGCCATGTTACTGGCCGCGGTCGGGCGACTGGCAGATCGGTCGATCGAGACGACGTATACCGGCCTGGGCCCGGAAATCCGCGACGGACTCCTGACGCATCTCTGGACGGGTACACACTTCGCGGAACACCGCGAGTCGACCGTGCTGGCCTGTGACGCGAACGTCGTCCCGCTGTACCTCGATCTCGTCGCCGAGGAGCGGACCCGGTCGATCGTCCGGGCTCTCGACCGGCTCGAGACGGAACACGGGCTGCGGATACGCGAGCGCCCGTTCTCGCGAACGGCGGTCCACCCCTACTTCGTCTGCCACCGGGATTATCACTATCACGTCTGGCCCTGGAACAGCCTCATGTACGCGAACGCGACCTATCGGGACGGATTTCGCCGGCGGGCGGCCCGCGAACGCGAGCGCGTGGCGTCGTCTGTCCGCGAGCACGGGACCTTCCTCGAGGTCGTGTCGTTGTCGGGTCGGCCCTACGCCCGCCTCGGCTACGCCAGTGCAGGGGATTTCACCGTCGCGGCTGCGCTCTGGATGGAACTCGCCGAGCGACGCGGAACGATCGAGGAGGACTTCGCATCGAACGGCCGAGCCGGACGTCGATCGCAAGACGGAACGACTAACGAAGGAACAACTACCGCGTCGGGATCAGTCGTCGCAGGCGATCGTCGGTGAGGGCGTGGTCGCCTCCTCGGCCATCGCGAGTACCTCGTCGAAGAAGTCGAGGGTGTCTTCGGGACCGGGATTGGCTTCGGGGTGGTACTGGCGGGTGATGACGGGGCAGTCGGCGCCGTCGAGTCCTTCCGGCGTGTCGTCGTTGACGTTGCGCTGGGAGACCGTCAGGCGTGGCCCCGGATCGTCGACGGTGTAGCCGTGGTTCTGGGTGGTCATGACGACCCGACCGGTCTCCAGATCGATGACTGGCTGGTTGACGCCGCGGTGGCCGAATGCCATCTTCTCGGTGGTCCCGCCGAGGGCGAGCGAGACGATCTGCTGGCCGAGACAGATGCCGGCAATTGGGACGTCGTCGACGAACTCCCGGACGAGCGAGACCGCCGCGCCGTAGTTCGCCGGATCGCCGGGGCCGTTGGAGACGAAGAGGAGATCGGGCTCGATCGCGTCGACCTCGGCCGGCGTGACGTCGTGGGGAAGGACGTGGACGGTCGCGTCGCGGTCGAGCAGCGAGTCGACGATGGAGCCCTTGGTCCCGCAGTCCACGAGCGCGACGGTCGTGCCATCGTTGCCGGCCCCGTGGACCTCGGTCGCGTCGACGCTGACCTGGGCGCCGATCTCGGTGTGAGCGCTCATGCCGATACACCGGTCGAGTTCGGCGAGTGCGTCCTCCGGCGTCGCGGTCGCCCCGACGGCGATGCCACACTGCATGGCGCCGCCGTCGCGAACGTCGGTGACGACGTCACGGGTGTCGAGGTGGTCGACGGCGGGAACGCCCTCCCTCTCGAGCCAGTCGGCGACGTCGTCGGTCAGCTCCCGTGCGAGGACGGCTCGCGGGTGAACGCGGTCCGACTCGAAGCGTTCCTCCCGGACGCCGTAGTTACCGATCAGCGGGTACGAGAATGTCAGGATCTGTTCCTCGTACGACGGATCTGTCAGGCTCTCCTCGTATCCCGTGTAGGCGGTCGTGAAAACCAGTTCCCCACGGGCCGTTCCCGGCGAACGACCACGCCCCTCGATCACGTGGCCGCCCTCCAGTGCTACGTAGGCCGGTGGCATTACGAGATACGTACTTCTGCGAGCGTCATAAGTGTTGTCTTCGAAGCAGAGTTACGAATTTCGTAATCGTCAAGTACGGGCCGGTCGTACCGTCGCATCTCCATGGACGACCTCGACCGACAGATCCTCGACGTGCTCCGTCGGGACGCCCGGAAACCGTACACCGAGATCGCGGAGTCCGTCGGTACCAGCGAGGGGACGGTTCGCAACCGCGTCGACCGGATGGTCGAATCGGACGTCATCGAGCGCTTCACCGTCACCACGCGAACCGGGAACGTAAAGGCAATGCTCGAGATCGGCGTCGCCGTCGACGTCGACACCAGAGAGACCACCGAACGGATGGCCGAGTGGGAGGAGGTCGACTACGCCTGGCAGGTGTCGGGCGAAGACGACATCGTCCTCGTCGTCGACGCTGCCGACACCCGGGGCATCAACGAACTCATCACCCGGGCGCGCGAGCAGGACGAGGTCGTCAACACGAAGACGCGACTGATTCTCGACGAACAGCGCGGGTGAGTGGGTCGGTTACTCCGACGCGACCTCGAGGCGCCAGATTTTCGGGAACCCGTCGGCCAGCTCACGCCACGTCTCACCGGCGTCCGTGCTCGCGTACAGCCGACTCGTTTCGGTGGTGGGCGTGTCGGACGATGGGGTCTCGTCTCGGTTCGGTTCGTCACCGGCGTAGACGAGCGTGTCGTCCAGCCCGGGAACCAGCCGGAGCGTGTCGGCCGGTCGTGCGGCGGGTAACCCCGAACCGATCGCGTCCCACGTCGTGCCGCCGTCGTCGCTGCGGACCAGCGGGTCGCCGTCGCGGTCGGCGTAGGCGTAGACGCGATTCGATCGGTCGGCGTCGAAGACGATCGCGTGGAGGTATCGCCCTCGCAGGTCCGCGATCGACTCCCACGTCTCCCCGGCGTCCTCGCTCACTTCGAGGCCACTTCCCGTCGCGGCGAGCACCCGGTCCGGATCGGTCGGATCGATCGCGATCCGGTGCAGGTCGCAACCGACCAGCGCTTCGGCCCACGTCTCGCCGCCGTCGTGCGTGTAGACGAGTGCGCCGTGTTCGACGCCGGCGAAGACTCGTTCCGGGCGGTCCGGGTGGATCGCAATGGCGTGGACGTGGCCCGCGCGAAACGGTTCGTGGAAGAACGTCCACGAGGGCCGACTCGGGAGCGAATCCAGGCCACGAAACGCCTCGAACGTCTCGCCGCCGTCGCTCGAGACGAACAGCATCGGGGGTTCGGTCCCGACGTAGACCGTCTTCGGGTCGGTCGGATCGCGCGTGATGCCCCAGACCCACCGATCCTCGAAGCCGATCTCAGCGACCGTTCGACCCGCATCGGTCGTGCGGTGCAGTCCCCAGCCGCGCAGGCCACACGCGACGAACGCGTCCGCCGGCTCCCTCGGGTCGACGGCGAGGTCCCGGACGACGTTCCCCGCGATTCCGTGTCCGACCCGCTCGAGACCTTCGACCGTCCACCGGTAGGTCAGGAGTCCGTCCGCCGTTCCCAGGTACAACAAGTGGCGTTCGGATAGCGGCTCCGTCTCACTGGTATCGATCGTCGGTTCGGTCGTCATGGCTAGATCCAGGCGTGCCCTCGAGAAAACGCCTCGCTGAAACGAATTTCCGTCCGTCGGTTGACAGGGAACCGCCGATCGAGTGGCCGCCGATCGAACGGCCGGTACCGAACGCGACTGTCTCGACCGGTTCGACGATCCAGGCCGCTTTCGACCGGTCCGACGGTCGGAGCCGCCTCGAACGGTTCGACGATCGAAGCCGCTCTCGACGCCTATTTGGAAGCCGAGTCGCGGTCGTCGTCCCCGGTCGCGTGGTTCGCTGTGCCGTCCCCACCGTCTTCCCCTGTCGCGTCCTCGTCTTCCACAGCCGCTTCCTCGCCGGGCGGCGTTCCGAGACCCGGCGTCGGTCCGACGGAGCCGAGTTCGATGGCGTCGATCACTCCTTTCTTCCGGTGGAGCGACCGGTAGAGCCGGCGGATTCCACGGTCGAGGCGGCCGTTGGCGATCCGGTACTCGACGCGTCCGTCGCGGATCGCGTCGGCGACCGCCGCCGGCGTCAACTCGTCGGCGTCGATCCGCGTGTACGCGCGGCCGACCTCGAACGGGTAGTGAGCGTCACTCCCGCCGACTAGCGGCAGGTCGCGGTCAGCGGCCAGCTGTTCGACGAGTGCCAGTGACCGCGGATGCTTGCCGTTCACCTCGATCGCGTCGAACGGCACGTCGTCGACCTCTCGGACGGTGCTGTTGCGAAACGGGTGGGCGACGATCGCCACGCAGCCGCGATCGTGGGCCAGCTCCACCGCCTCGGCGGGGGTGAGCGTACCCGGTTCCGTCACCGCCGGTGGATCCGGGCCGACGACGAGGACGTGGCCACGGTCGGTCGTCACCTCGATTCCCGGAATCGTCTCGACGGCCCCCGCGTCGAATCGCGTGTAGTAGTCGTGGTTCGTCGTCGCGACGCCGTCTAACCCGCGTCGACCGGCCGTTCCGACGAGTAACCGGTGACCGAGCGGGTCGAATCGATCGCCGAGACGCTCGCGACCGTGGAAGAAGCGAGTGTGTGCGTGGAGGTCGACGTGGTACACGGCTTCGTTCGACGTATGCCTGCCAGGCCCTTTTTTCCTTTCTAGTCGTACCCTTCCGCCTATGGTCGCCGATCGATCCGAACGGCTGACAGTCGTCGTGAATCCGGTCAGCGGCCGCGAGGATCACGTCGACACGGTCGTGGAACTGGCCGCCGACCACGGGGCCGACGTTCGTGTCACCGAGGGACCGGGCGACGCGAGACGGATTACGCGCGAGGTCGCGGTCGACGCGGACGTCGTTGTTGCGGCCGGCGGCGACGGAACGGTGAACGAGGTCGTCAACGGCCTCGTCGACGCCGACGCGCTCGCGTCGACGATCCTCGCGGTCGTGCCGGTGGGAACGGGGAACAACTTCGCCGCGAACGTCAGCGTCGAGGGGATCGAAGGGGCGTTCGGCGTGATCGAAAACGGCCGCCGACGCGACCTCGACCTCGGGCTTGCGAACGATCGTGCCTTCGTCAACTCCTGTGTCGGCGGATTGACCGCCGAAGCCAGCAGTGCGACGACGTCCGAGCAGAAGCGCGAACTCGGGGTGCTCGCGTACGTCCGCAACACGCTCGAACGGGTCTCGTCGTTCGACCCGCTTCCGCTTCGCGTCGAAACGGCAGCGGGGCAGGAAAACGGCCCGACGTCGTGGGAGGGCGACGCGACGTTCGTCTTCGTCGGGAACGCACGCCGGTTCGCGGGGACGGGATCGGCCCAGGCGAACGTCGAAGACGGATGCTTCGAGGTGATCGTCGTCGGCGAACTGCCGACGCCGACGCTCGTCGGACGGTCCGCTCTCGACCGCCTATTCGACCGCGAGACGGACCACATCGTCCGTCGCCGGACGCCGTCACTATCGATCGAGAGTCGGCGTCTACCGGTCGAGTACAGCCTCGATGGCGAGATGTTAGAGACCGAACGCCTGTCGCTCTCCCTGTCGCCCACGCCACTTACCGTCGCCGTCGGCGACGGGTACCAGGTGGATCCGGATGGCCGGTGATCGACCGGCAGCGAACGCCCGATCGACACCGTACCGAGTCGATACTGGTTTCAGCCGGGTCGCCCTCTATGTGGATATGAGTGGCCAACGCGGAACCGAAGCCGAGCATCCGAACGCACGACAGGACGTCGTCGCCGTCGACGCCGACGACACCGAGCAGGGACTCGTCAACCGCCTCGAAGCACACACCGGTGACGGGATTCGCCACCGGGCGTTCACGTCGCTCGTATTCGACGGGGCGGGGAACATCCTCCTCGCCCAGCGCGCACCGGGTAAGCGCCTCTGGGGGACCTACTGGGACGGAACGGTCGCCTCGCACCCGGTCGAGGGTCAGAGCCAGGAGGCGGCCACTCGAGAACGCCTCGAGGAGGAACTCGGCGTCACCCCCGACCAGTACGACGACCTCCGTCTCACGGACCGCTTCGAGTACAAGCGCTACTTCGAAAACGCGGGCGTCGAACACGAGGTCTGTGCCGTCCTCAAGGTGACCCTCGACGATCGCCGCCTCGACCCCGACGAGGACGAGGTCGCCGGCGTGATGTGGGTCCCGTACGACCGCCTCCAGGACCATCCCGAGTGGTACCGCCAGCTTCGGCTCTGTCCCTGGTTCGAGATCGCGATGCGTCGGGACGACCGGTAGCATCGAGCTGGATCTGATCCAGCCGTAGTGTCGTTTTCCGGCCACGCTGGTTCGTTCTGTAGCGGTCCGAGACCGTTGCGTACCGACAAAATCGGTCCGCATTACATAGTCGCTTGCTAACAAGCAACAAGGCTTATACTCGCCAACTTCGTATCCCCGACCGCGAGCCGATACCGGCTCCGATCCAAATGAGTAGAGCGCCGACGGAATCTCAGACGTACGACGTCGACTTCACCAGAGAGCAGCGGTGGATCCTCCACCACCGGGTCGTCAACCTGGCGGACGAGATACTGGCAGACGGTCAGCAGCCGCCCCTGTGGCTCGTGGACCTCTTCGACCGACTGGAAGACGGCGAGTCGACACTCACGGAGCGACAGGCGACGGAACTGCAGGCCGAAGTGGCCGACTACGTCGCCAATCCGGAGACGCCTTCGTCGGACGAGCAGATCGGAACGGCGATCCTCGAAACGCTCCCCGACCGACTGGATTGACCGTCCGCGCCCGTGACCCCAATATCGGGTTCACTGGCCGTTCACGGTCTCGTCGTCGCCCAGACGGCCGTCACCGCGAGCAGGAGCGCCGGAAAGAGCGGCAGAATGACGAGGGACATGATGTACACGTCGGCGTCCGGCGGTAGCAGATAGATCGAGAGGGGCGCGACGACGAACGCGAGGACGATGACGCCGACGAGGACCCAGCCGCGCCAGCCGAAGGTTCGGTCGACCGACGTGGGGTGTGCGCCCATCGCCGAGTCGGGTCGCTCTCCGGTATCCGTCCGCTCGTCGGCCGCCTCGATCCGCTCGCCGTCCTCGTCGAACGAGTCCGGGTCGTGGACGTAGCCCTCGTCGCTCACGATCGTTCCTTCGGACCCGGGTACCAAGTGCGCTCCGCTTTATCCGAGCGTCGACCGCGTCGCTTCGGCAGCGATTGGCGGCGAATCAGTGGCCGCGATCGTCGCTTCAGCAGTGGTCTTCGGCAAATCAGTGGCAGTGTCGTCCGTGAGTCAGTACTCGCTGTCCGGGACGACCACGACCTTCCCGAATCCCTCGCGTTCTTCGAGCAGTTCGTGTGCGCGGGCGGTCTCGCTCATCGGAAGGACCTCCCTGATCGCCGGCTCGAAGGTGCCGTTCCAGACCAGTTCCATGACGTCGTCGACCTGGCCGGGCGTGGCCATCGTCGAACCGACGATCGACAGCTGGTTCCAGAAGATTCGCGGTATATCGGTCTCCGGATTCGGTCCTGTGGTCCCGCCGCAGGTGACGAGCCGGCCCCCTTTCGCGAGGCTCTTGATCGAGTCGCGCCAGGTGGCGGCGCCGACGTGATCGACGACGACGTCGACGCCCCGTTTGCCGGTCTCCTCGCGGATCCACTTCGCGAAGTCCGCTTCCTCGTAGTTGCAGACGTGATCGGCGCCGTACTCGCGGGCGGCCTCGAGCTTCGCTTCGGTCGAGCCGGTCGCGTACACCTCGGCGCCGACGTAATCGGCGATCTGGACGGCGGCGTGGCCGACGCCGCCGCTCGCACCGAGGACGAGGATCGACTCGGTGGGACGCAGGTCGGCCCGGTCGACGAGCATCCGCCAGGCGGTCTGGAAGACGAGACACGACGAGCCGGCGACGGTCCAGTCGACGCCCTCGGGTACCGGGATCAGGTTGTCCGCCGGAATCGCCGCGTACTCCGCGTGGATGCCGGGGACGTGTTCGCCGATCACGTGGTAGGTGACACAGCGGGTCGGGTCCCCGTCGCGACAGAACTCACACTGGCCGCAGCTGACGCCCGCCGAGAGTGCCACCCGGTCGCCGACGTCGAAGCGCGCGACGTCGTCGCCGACGGCCTCGACGACGCCCGCGCCGTCGCTGCCCGGGACGTGTGGCATCTCTAAGTCGAGCGTGGGGAGGCCACCACGCACCCAGACGTCCAGGTGGTTGAGCGCACCTGCTTTCACGTCGACGAGTACCTCGTCGTCGCCGACGGTCGGATCCGGGTGTTCGCCGTAGGTGATGACGTCGCGATCGCCGTGTTCGGTGAACGTGACAGCGTCCATGTGTGCGGCTTGGGCAGGGCGGACATAACGATTGGCACATCGCGGCGAATCGACTGCGGCGCAACAGACCGACTGGTCAACACATTTGGCGGTCGCGTTCGTACCGCCGGTATGCCCACCGACTCGCCGTCGGACTGCGACGTGTCCCCGGAACGAGCGGCCGCCGTTGCGGACGCGTCAGTCACCGATTCGTCGGCCACCGCCGAGCGGGACGACCATGCGGAGCGAGCGGCCGACGGCGGCCCACCGCTCGGGGTCGCCCTGCTCTCCATCTCCGAGCGCCGGTCCCTCGAGGAGGACGGACCGCTGGCCGAAGCCGCCGGGGCGATCGAGTCTGCCGGTCACTCGGTTGTCATTCGCGAACGCGTCGGCAAAAACCACGACACCGTCCAGGCGACGGTCTCCCGTCTCGTCGACCGTGCCGACGTCGACGCCCTGATCACCACTGGTGGAACGAGTATTGAGCCGAACGACGTGACGATCGGCGCCGTTCGTCCGCTGCTGGACGACGAACTCCCGGCCTTCGAGACGATCTTCACGATGTACGCCTGCGAGGACATCGGGACACACGTGGTCGCCGCTCGACCGTTGGCCGGCGTCATCCAGGAGACGCCTGTGTTCTGTCTCCCCGGGAACGCGAACGCGACGCGACTGGCGATGGACCAAATAATCAGTCCACAGTTGCGACACCTCGTCGGACTCGCGAACCCGAACGGAGACGATGACGACGGGAACGATTCGTAATGGGGGACCAGGCGAACTGACGGCCAACAGCCAACACGTAAATCCCGCCGGCGTAACACCCAGTGCATGCCGACAGGCTCCGACGGTGACGCCGATTCGACGCCCGTGACTGGCAAGCGAGCGCTCCGGGAACGCGTCTGGGACGACCTCGAGGACGCAGGCGTCGCCAGGTTTCCGTTCCCGCCCCACGGTCGCATTCCGAACGTCGCCGGCGCGGCCGACGCGGCGGACCGACTCGCCGACCTGCCAGTCTGGCGGGAGGCCGAGACGATCAAGGCGAATCCCGACGCTCCGCAACTCCCCGTCCGTAGGCAGGCCCTACGCGACGGTAAGCGCCTCTTCGTGGCCGTTCCCCGCCTTCGCGAGAAGCAATGCTTTCTGGAGCTCGATCCGGAAGAAATAGCCGATTACGACGCGGCGACGACGGTCTCCGGGATTTCGGAGTACGGCACGCCACGCAAACCGGCGGATCTTCCCGATGTCGACCTGATCGTCACGGGAAGCGTCGCCGTCTCGACGGACGGCGCCAGGATCGGGAAGGGAGAGGGCTACAGCGACCTCGAGTGGGCGATCCTGGCGGAGTACGGTCGGGTCGACGAGACGACGACCGTCGTAACGACGATCCACGAGCGACAGCTCGTCGAGGCCGTCGACGCCGCCGATCACGACGTCCGACTCGACGTACTCGTCACCCCGGCGGACGATCGAGACGGGCGCGCGTGAACAGCCGGCAGGGATCGACTGGGACCGACTGCCGACGGACCGCCTCGACGAGATTCCCGTTCTGCGGACGCTCGCAGCGGACGGTGACTGGCAGTCGGACTGAAACCGGCGTTTCTGAGCGACCGACTCCTCGATACAGGGGCATCGCTAACGGAGTGGCGCTCGAAGAACACGTGTGATCGGGAGGTGCTAGACCCGATCGCACGCGGATGTGGCACACCTGACGGGTGCTGTGGTGGGATGCTGGAAGCCACGGGATTCGACCGTTGACGTTGTGCTGCCCCGTGTACCTCCATCAGTCGAGTGGGCTGGATCGGACTTCAACTCCCACGACCGTCCAGACCAATTACCGGACGATCAATCCGAATTGAACCGCATTTAACTGGGTTAAATCGACAGCAGGCGACACTCTCTACTGCGATATGGTGAAATACTATCACGAACGGTAATCGAACTGGTGTCGGTGTCGAACTGAACACGAATGATAGGAGGTTCGTCCCCCGGTCGTGGTCCGAACGAATCCATCGTGAAATTACGGTTGTTCACCGAATCGATGCCGACGTAGTCCGTACCGCGGTAGTGCTCGATAGCAAAGCGGTGTCCGGTGTGACGGGCATCTCTCCGCAGAAAACGCGCCGTGGCTTCTCTTAGGCCGTTCCAGCGAGTTCCTCGGAGACGATGCGAGCGTCCATGACTCGCGGATCGATGGCGAGGTCGAGCTGACCGCGGACGAACTCCGGGACGGAGCCGCTCGCGTACGCCACGATGCGGACGTCGTCCGTGAGGTCCCGGACGATCGGGACCGACGTGGCGTCGACGAAGTCCGTGAACACGTACAGGTCGACGTCCGCGATGCCCGCCGTCTTCAGTGCCTCCTGGGTCGGATGGTCCTCGAGCCGCGTGACGTCGACGCCTTCGCCATCGAGCGCGTCCGCGATCGCGTTCTCGTCCGGACCGGAGACGATCGCCGTCCGTGCCGGCGCGTTGGCTGTCCGGGCCGATACGTCGTCCGCTCGCCCTGTGCTGTCATCTCGGTCGGTCATTCGTACTCGATGGTCGCGGGCGGTTTGTGTGTAACGTCGTAGACGACCCGCGCGACGTTCTCGTTCGCCCCGGTGATTCGGGACTGAATGCGTTGCAACGTCTCCCAGTCGATCTCCTGGGCCCGGGCGGTCATCCCGTCGCGGGAGTCGACCGATCGCACGGAGACGACCCAGCCGTGGACCCGATTGTCGCCTTTGACACCGGTCGCCTTGCCGATGACGGCTGCCAGTGCCTGCCAGGGATCGTACGCTTCGAGTTCGTCTTCGACGACGTGACAGGCCTCGCGTGCGACTTCGAGTTTCTCCTCGGTCACCTCGCCGACGACCCGGACGGCGAGTCCCGGCCCGGGAAACGGCATCCGTTCGGCGACGATCTCCTCCAGCCCGAGGTGCCGGGCGACCTCGCGAACCTCGTCCTTGTAGAGGTCACGAACCGGCTCGACGATGCCGTCGAAGTCGACGACCTCGGGGAGCCCGCCGACGTTGTGATGGGACTTGATCCCGCCTTCCGACTCGATCCGGTCGGGATAGATCGTTCCCTGGACGAGGTAGTCCGCGTTGGCATCGACCGCCTCGCGTTCGAACTCGCGGATGAACTCCTCGCCGATGACCGATCGCTTCTCCTCGGGATCGGTGACGCCGGAGAGCGCCTCGAGGAAGCGATCCTGCGCGTCGACGAGCCGGAGCGAGTCCATGTAGTCGAACGTCTCACGGATCTGCTCGGTTTCGCCCTTGCGCATCAGGCCGGTGTCGACGTAGACTGGCGTGAGCTGCTCGCCGATCGCCTCGTAAGCGAGCGCCGCCGAGACCGACGAGTCGACGCCGCCGGAGAGGCCGATGACGGCGTTCGCGTCGCCCACCTCGTCGGCGATCTCCTCGACCGCTTCCGGGACGAACGTCTCGACGTCGACCATCAGACGCTCACCTCCGTGTCCGGGGCGGTTTCGCGGTCGGTATCGTCCGACCCCTGTGCGGATTGGTCGACGCCGGATTCCTCGAGGACGGCCTCGACGAAGCCGACGAACGGCGGACTCGGTTCGTCCGGTCGGGAGCTGTACTCGGGGTGGAACTGCGTCCCGAGGAAGAACGAGTGTCCCTCCAGCTCGAGGATCTCCATCCGGTTGCCCGCGGTGCCCGAGAAGACGAGCGGCTCGTCCGCGAAGGCCTCGAAGTACTCGGGGTTGACTTCGTAACGGTGACGGTGTCGTTCCGTACAGGACGTGTCGTCGTACAGTTCGTAGGCGAGCGTCTCCGGTTCGATTACGGTCGTGTGCTCGCCGAGACGCATCGTCCCGCCCATGTTCTCGACTTCGTACTGCTCGGGGAGGATATCGATGACCGGGTGTGGCGTCTCCGGCTCCATCTCCGCGGAGTGAGCGTCCTCGAACCCGAGGACGTTCCGAGCGTACTCGACGACCGCCATCTGGAAGCCCAGACAGAGACCCAGGAACGGCACGTCGTGCTCCCGGGCGTACCTGACGGCATCGATCTTGCCTTCGGTCCCGCGCATTCCGAACCCGCCCGGGACGATGATGCCGTCGGCCCCCTCGAGTCGTTCGACGTGGCGATCGGCCATCTCGTCGGCGTCGACCCAGCGGGTCTCGATATCGACGCCGAGTTCGAAGCCGGCGTGCTTGAGCGACTCGTGGATCGACATGTATGCGTCCTCCAGGTCGTACTTGCCGACGAGTGCGATTTCGACCGTCCCGGTCTTTTCGCTCGTGACGACGTCGCGCCACTCGCTGTCTCGCTCGCCCGGCGGGACCGCCTCGTCGTCGAGGCCGAGCCGTTCGAGGACGTACTGGTCGAGCCCCTCCTCCTCGACGGCGAGCGGGACGTGATAGACGTCGTCGACGTCGGGATTCGAGAAGACTGCCTCGGTCGGGATGTCACAGAACAGGGCGATCTTCTCCTTGGTCGCCGGCTCGAGCTCGTCGGTACTGCGCCCGACGATGATGTCGGGCTGGAGACCGATCGACCGGACCTCCTTCACCGAGTGCTGGGTCGGCTTCGTCTTTTGCTCGCCGTTCTTCGAGTACGGGACGAGCGTGACGTGGGTGAATAGCACGTTCTCGTCGGGCTCCTCGTGGGCGAACTGACGGAGCGATTCGAGGTAGGGCATCCCCTCGATGTCGCCGACCGTGCCGCCGACCTCGACGATACAGACGTCGCTTCCCTCTGCGGCCTCGCGGATGCGACGCTTGATGTCGTCCGTGATGTGCGGGATGATCTGGACGGTCTTTCCGAGGTAATCGCCCGCCCGCTCCTTCTCGATGACGTGCTGGTAGGTCTTGCCCGTCGTGACGTTATGATCGGACGTCATGTCGATTCCGAGGAACCGCTCGTAGTTCCCCAGGTCTAGGTCCACCTCACCGCCGTCTTTGAGTACGTACACCTCGCCGTGCTGGAAGGGATTCATCGTCCCCGCGTCGACGTTCAGGTACGGGTCGATCTTCACCGCCGTCACGTCGAACCCGGCGTTCTTGAGCAACCGGCCCGTGCTCGCGGCCGTGATACCCTTTCCGAGTCCCGACATCACGCCGCCGGTGACGAAAATGAACTTCCTCCCCAGTGTGGGGTCGTAATCGGTCTCCGATTCCGTCGGCATACCGACTCTGCGCGGGTCCGAGTGAAAACGATTTCGGGACCGATTCGAGCGTGCCAGCCAGTGGCGGTCGTCTATCCGTACCGACCCGGTCAATCCCGTCGATCTTGCGGTTTCTCGCGGCCGAATCGCTACACGAAGACCTCGGTGACCGACCGAGCGCTTGCGGGGGACGATCCAGTGTCCGTTGTGGGACTGGTCCAGTGCCGGCTTGCCACACTGGCGCTGGTGCCTACGGCCCATCCCAGTCACCGGATTCGCCCACCGGTTGGGAAGCCTCACCGGTCGCTGCGCGGTCACCGGACTACGGGACGTCCATCCAGCCGGATAGTTCAGGGAGGAGGGGCGCTACTGTTCGACGTAGCGCTCGACCCACTCCTGGCGATTTTCGAGCGCGCGTTTTCCGCTCGGCGTCAGCGCGTAGTAATTCGTCCGGCGATCGAGCTGTCCCTTCTCCACGAGCCCCTGTTCGACGAGGGCATCGAGGTTTGGGTAGAGCCGCCCGTGTGTGACGGGCTGATCGATGTAGTCGTTGATGTCGTCCAGAATTTCCTGGCCAGACGGGCGATCCATCCCGGTGATGACGTACAGCAAGTCGCGTTGAAAGCCGGTGAGCTGATCCATGTGACCCTCCGAAACTGACGATTCACGAATCTGTGTCTTTGTTATGGGACATGTACGAATAACTAGTACGTCCAAACACGCTGTATGGCGGGCCGAAACTCCCGTCTGCGATCCACATACCGACACGTTCGCCGTCGTTCGCCAGCGGATAGCGTGATCTCGACTCACCGATCCCGGGGCCGGAGTCGGGCCCCTTTTCGCTCCCCGCTCGAATCAGGGGGTATGGAGGACTCCACACTCGCGTGGGAGACGCGTGAGCAATCGGTCACGTACTCCTGTCCGGGATTCGACGTGATAACCGAGACGGTACGGCTACCCGACGGCACGGAGACGGACTTCGATTACCTCTCCGAACCACCGAGCGTCGGCATTCTTGCGTTCACGCCGGCGGAATCCGTCGTCGTGATCGAGGAGTGGCGTCACGCCGTTGGCCGGTGCAACCTCGGCATTCCCGTCGGCGGCGTCGAACCG
>SLIS01000093.1 GCA_007135505.1 Halovivax sp. | reverse complement strand
TTCGAGAGCGTCGCCGCCGATCCACACTCCGGGCAGTCGATGTAGTAGTTGCCCTCCTCGTTCTGGTGCCACGCATCGGCCTCCAGGTCCATCCTGGCTGCGTCGCGCTCATCGGTCATACCCGTCGTACGGCATGGAGGTCCGTAAACGCCGGCCCGGCAACACCCGCCATCGCAGGCGATCGGTCGGGTTCGTCGACACCCGTCAGACCAGCCGGTCGACCAGCGCCGTCCCGGCCTCGAGGAGCGAGTCGACACGCTCGCCGTCGCTCGCCTCGGCGTAGACGCGAAGTACCGGTTCGGTCCCGCTCGGACGGACGAGCAGCCACGACCCGTCCGAGAGGAGGGGTTTGAACCCGTCGGCCGTGTTCACGTCCTCGACGTCGACGCCGGCGACCGCCGTCGGAATCTCGTCTTCGAGCGCGCCAAGCACGCGCGCCTTCTCGGCGTCGGGACACGCGACGCTGCGTTTATCCTGGGCGACGGTCCCGTGGTCGGCGAGGAGCCGATCCACCCGCTCGTCGATCGGCTCCGCGGCGTGCATGGCGGCCGCCAGGAGTGCTACGAGGACCCCGTCTTTCTCCCGGACGTGGCCGCGGACGGTGAACCCGCCCGATTCCTCGCCGCCGACCAGCGCGTCGTGGTCCGCCATCGCCGCCGCGACCCACTTGAAGCCGACCGGCACCTCGTGGACGGCCTCGTCGTGGGCCGCCGCGACGCGGTCGATCAAGTACGTCGTCGAGACGGTCCGAATCGCGGGGCCCGACGCGTCCTCGAGCAGCCAGTCGTACAGCGCGGCGAAGAACAGGTTCTCGTCGAGTGCACCCCGTTCGGGTGTCACGACAGCCAGCCGGTCGGCGTCGCCGTCGTTGGCGATCCCGAGGTCGGCCTCGCCGTCGGTGACGCGCTCGATCAACTCCGTCAGGTGCTCGGGTGCGGGTTCCGGCGGTGAGCCGCCGAATTCCGGATCACGCTCACAGCGTAGCCGTTCGACGGTCGCCCCGGCGCGCTCGAGGAGGGCGTCGGTGTAGCCCCGTCCGGAGCCGTGCATCGCGTCGTAAGCGACGGTGAGGTCGTCCAGCTCCCCCGTCGACCCGGGCGCGTACGACTCGAGGAGGTCGAGGGCGGCCGTGGCGTGTGCCTCGCGGAGGTCGATCTCGTCGACGGTGCCGTGGTCGCTCTCGGCCAGCGGCGCCGGTTCGGCGAGCCGGTCGGCGACGGCGTCCATGACCGCCGACGGGGCCGGTGCACCGTCCGCCGGGATGAACTTCACGCCGTTGTACTCGGGCGGGTTGTGGGAGGCGGTAACGACGACCGCTCCCGAGAGCCCGCGCTCGACGATCGCGTGGGCGACGAGCGGCGTGGGACAGTCCCGCGCCGGTAACAGGACGTCGAAGCCGTTGGCACACAGCACTCGCGACAGTTCCTCGGCGAAGCCACGCGAGGTCTCTCTGGCGTCGTAGCCGACGGCGACCGGCGCCGTCTCCCCCTCGTCTCGAAGGTAGGTGGCGACGGCCTGGCCGACCATCCGCACCCGCGGGGCGGTGAACGTATCGAGCGTCGCCCGCCAGCCGTCGGTGCCGAACGCGATCCGATCCATGTCGGGATGTCACTGGCCCACACTAAAAGTTCGACGACGGGTGTCGAGCCCGTACTAGTGGCGCGATCGGATCGACGCACTGTCGAACCGCTCACCCCGCGGCCTCGAGTTCCCACACCTGAATCGAATCGCCGTCGGTGAGGGGCTCGTCCGCGAAGTCGCCGGTCACGCGCCAGTCGGCAAACGGTGATAGCCGGGCCAGCAACTCGACGTGGCGCTTCGGGAGCATGGCGAGGCGGTCTCGCTCGGCGAATACGCGCTCGCCGTCCGGCGCGTACAGCTCCGTCTCGGCGCCGAACAGCAGTTCGACCTCGTCGACGAGTCGCGTGCGGGTTCGAACCTCGTACGCCTCGCCGCAGTACGTGACGGTCCGGTCTCGCCACTCGCCGTAGGTCTCACAAATGACGTCGAAGCCGGGGACGAACACGTCGAAGACGAAGCGACCGCCCGGCGCGAGGGCGTCGTGGACCGACCGGAGCGCCTCCAGCTGATCGTCGATCGTCTGGAGGTTCTGGACGGCGTTGAACGGACACGTGATCAGTTCGTAGCGCCGGTCCGTCTCGAACCCCGCGAGGTCGGCCTGCCAGACGGACGGTTCGAGGTCTCGCTCTGTGGCCCGTTCGGCCAGCACGTCGAGGGCGTCGGCCGACAGGTCGAACCCGTCGGCGTCGACGCCCGCGGCCAGCAGTTCGAGGTAGATTCGACCCGTTCCACAGGCCGCCTCGAGTACGGGTCCGTCGACCGACGTCGCGAGGTCGCGATAGAACGGGACGTCCGGCCGATCCTGCTCGGCGAGCTGTGCGTCGTAGAACCGGGCTCGCTCGGCCCGGTACGACTCGTGGTCGCTGTCCATTAGTAGGCGGAGCGTCCGATCGGTTATAGTGGTGGCGGCCGCCGGGTGAGGCGGTTCCGACAGGCGATCCCGAGGCGAACGACCCCGAACCGTCCGTGGGATCGACCGCAGAGGCGACGTACCTTTACGATTCGATACCCAACCCCGTGGTATGCCCCCGACGCCGACCGTCCTCGCCGTCTCCGGCAGCCTTCGCGAGGAGAGCTACACCAGGACGGCGCTGCGATACGTTCTCGCTGCCGCGGCCGAGGCCGGTGCCGACACGGCCCTGCTCGACCTTCGCGAGTACGACCTGCCCGTCTACGACCCGGACGCCGACGAGCAAGGCGACGAGATCGAGGTCAAACGACGCGTTCGGGCGGCCGACGCCGTCGCCCTGGGCACGCCCGTCTACCACGGCTCGTACTCGGGCGCGCTCAAGAACTTCCACGATTACTGCGGGTGGGACGAGTACGAGGACACCACCGTCGGCCTCCTGGCGACCGCCGGCGGCGGCAGTTACGGACCGACCCTCGAACACCTCCGATCGACCGTCCGTGGCGTCCACGGCTGGACGCTCCCGAACCAGGTCGGCATCAGGAACGCCTCCGACGAGTTCGTCGCCGATTCGGACGCCATCGACGGTCGCGCCTTCCGCGATCCCGCCCTCGAGGAACGCGTCGAAACGCTCGGCGAGAAACTCGTCGAGTATGCCTTCATCGACCCCCAGTCCGTGCGCGACCGCCCGCGTGCCGCGGACGATTGATGGAAACCACACCGACAGTCGGAACCGACGCCCGCAGCCGAAACCGACGGACGACGACTGGGACCGACGCTCAGACCAGCCCGACGAGGCGCTCTTTCTCCGCCCGCGAGTGCTGTTTGATCTCGTACTCCCGGCTCATCGCCGCCGACCGGCTCTCGAACCGCTCGACGTGAACCACGTCCACGGGCGTGCGTGAGCGGGTGTACTTCGCCCCGTCACCGGCGTTGTGTTCGTCGACGCGGCGTTCGAGGTCGGTCGTGTACCCCGTGTACAGCGTTCCGTCAGCACACTCGAGGACGTACACGACGTGAGTCGACATACGAACCGATCGATTTCCCCGGTACATAATCCCTGCTCACGACGGGTACCGGTGCGAACCCGACCCGAACTGCGGCCGCTCCGGTCGCCGTCCCGACCGAACGCCGGTCCCTGCCCAGTACCGGACCGAGCGCGCGCGAGCGTCGGTCGGTCATAGTCAGGGGTGATCCAGGCCGTTGAATATTCCTCCTGCATATAGGTTTCGGTGCGAACTGCCGTCAGACACCCGCTTGGGCCATCCTCAGGGTCGAATTACCGTGTATTAAACAGAACTCTTATAAGGGGTTGCGCAGAACGGGTAATCCGTATGGCAGACCTTATCGTCAAAGCCGCGGTCAAAGAAGCGCTCGATGACAAGAACGTCGCCTCGGACTTCTACGACGCACTCGACGACGAAGTCGAGGACCTCCTCGCCGACGCCGCCCGGCGTGCCGAGGCCAACGACCGAAAGACCGTCCAGCCCCGCGACCTGTAAGGCTGCGAATCCCACTTTTTCGCGCACTACCCGGTGAGCGGGAGCTCTGGCGAGTGTGACGTAGACACGGAGTCGACCGGCCGACGCTCAGCGGCGACCGAGTCCCGGGAACAGGGCCCACAGCCGCTTCCAGTAGCGCCGCCAGACCGACGCCCCCGTTGGACGCCTGGCCGTCGGCTCGTCGGCTGCTCCGTCGGAGTCGGTGATCGGGGCTGACCTGTCCTCGGGCGTCCGGGGTTCGTTGTTCAAGGCTGGATTCGTGCTGTCGTCGGTAACCGAATTCGTCCCGTCGTCCGGTGTCGGGGTCCTGCTATCCGAGGCCGGTATCGTCACCCCGTCGGCGGGGTGCATACCCGGGTTCGTCGATGCTGACTCCGGGCGCGTCGAGCGGGATTGCTCGTCGGCCCTGCCGTATCGATTCGGAACGAGCGTCGCGATCGTCTCGAGTTCGGCCCGCGTGAGACGCGGCGTCGGGGTTTCGTCGCGGTCGTTCGGTTCGCCCATCCGGCGCTCGGGTTCGGTCGAATCCACGGGCGCCGCCGAGTCGTATTCTATCGTGACGGAGCGATCGGGACGGGGATGCTCGTCGGCGCCGGGCCCCTCGTCGGATCCGTTCCGGCCCTCGCCACCGGTGACGCCGTCGATCGTCGACGTCGACCCGGTGCCGGTCGATTCGCCCGCCCGAATCGCGGACAGTTTCGCCGCCTGAACGTCGGTCCGGTCGCCCGAACGGCTGTCGGCCGGTTCTCGTTCGACCCGCGGTCCCGCGGTCACGGCCTCGTCCGGTCTATCGTCCGAGTTGGGGATCGCCGGTGGCTCTTCCGACCGGTCGATCGACTCCCGGCTCGTCCCACCGTCTTCCGGTTGGTCGACCGAATCGTCGTCTTGGGGTCGAGCGGTCGACTCGTCGCCGTCTTCCGATGGCTCGATCGAGTTGTCGCTGTCTTTCGACTCGTCGTCCGACCGATCTTCCGACACGCCGCCATCGTCTACGGGCCCGTCCGCGGCTTCGCTCTCGCTGAGCAACGTCGCCATCGCTTACTCGGGGTCGTCGGGGCGCAACGCGTCGATCCCGTCCGGCTCGTGCTTGTCATCCGGCTCGCGATCGTCGTCCGGGTCGTCGTCGACGAGGTCGAGAATCTCGTCGACGCTCCGATCGGAGACGGTCCTGGTCGGGCCGGCGCCCGCGAGCGACCCGTGGTCCGATTCGACCTCGTCCTCGATCCGCTCGAAGTCGTGCGAGCGGTTCGGCCCAAACGGTGACGCCGTCGCCTCGTCGCTCGAGATAGCGGGTTCGGTCGTCGCCGTCCGTTCGGCCGACTCGGCCGGGTCCGTCGCCGTCTCCGCGTCGCTCGCCGGCGGATCGGAATCGTCGGTAGACG
>SLIS01000028.1 GCA_007135505.1 Halovivax sp. | reverse complement strand
GCCACCTCGACGTGGTCGGTCTTCTCGGTGTAGAACTCCTCGGGGACGCCGAGCTCGACGAACCGTTCGGGGTCGGCGCGCGTCTTCCCGTAGACGAGGGTTCCGTCGTCGGTGACGTCGTCGAAGTCGCGGCGAATCTGGCGAGCCATCCGTTTCAGTCGTCGCCGATGCTGGGCCGCGTCCTTGAAGACCGAGGTGCAGAAGTACACCCGCGGGTGCTCGCCCATGTCCGCGAGGATGGCCTCGCGGTCGTTGTCGACGGCGCTCATGTGGTCTTCCTTGAGTTCGAAGCCTGCCTCCTGCATCCGCCGGTAGTTCCCGTCGCTCATCTCGAACTCGTTTACGTTACAGAACTCGGCCGCGCCCTCGTCGAGAAAGTCGAGGAACTCCGGTTCCGGCCGAATTCCCGGAATCTCGAACGCGGGCGTCAGGCCCTCCTCGCGGGCGACGTAGAGAATATCCTCCCACTCGGTGCCGTGGAGGTCGCCCCACTGCTCGAGCGGCGGGTGAAAACGGATCTCGTCGAGTCCGGCCTCGGAGAGTCGGCGCATATTCTCGCGCCCGCCAGTGATACCGGTGTAGAGGTGCGTGTGGTGGTCGTCGCCGAATTCGTCTTTCAGCAGCGAGAGGTAGTGACAGGTACGATCGAGGGCCTCCTGGGGCTCGCCGCCGGTGATCGAGGTCCCGAGCGCGTCCATTCGGTGGGCCGCTTCGAGTACGTCGGCGTCGTCCTCGACGAGTCGCTCGTTCGCGTAGACGTCGGTGACGTTCTTGCGGTTCTCGCCGAGCGGGCAGTAAAAGCAGTCGCGCTGGTCGCAGTAACCGTAGACGAAGAGCACCATCTTGCCTCCTTTCGCACACTGCTCACAGCCCTTCGAGATCATTCGGTAGGCGAGATTACATCCGAACGGGCAAAAACGACACGCATTGACCCTGGCCGACGTGGTTACGCGACGTTGATCGTCTCGTGAGGGTTCGATGCCCTCGTTCGGGAACCGCCCCCAGTCGAACACGACGATTCGATCGAAACAGTCTCCCGAAGATGGAAATACGCGGCGACCGTAGACCTGCTCGATGCTGCTGGTCCTCTGTGTCGACCTCGACGACGACCTCGGCCGCAAGACCGGCCTTTCGACGCCGGTTATCGGCCGCGGACCGGTCGAGGAAGCAGCCCTCGCCCTGGCGACGGCCGATCCGGAGGATTCGGACGCGAACGTCATCTTCCAGGGTCTCCACGTCTACGAAGACCTCGATGCACGCGACGAGAGCGTCGAGGTCGCCATCGTCACCGGAAACGAGGAGGGATCGGTCAGTGCGAGTCGAGAGATCGGTGACGAGGTCGATACGGTACTCGCGAGCCTCTCGACCGGCGAGGACGTCACGTCGCTCGTCGTCACCGACGGCGCCCAGGACGAGTCCGTCCTCCCGGTGATCCGGGCCCGCGTTCCGATCGACGGCGTCCGTCGCGTCGTCGTCCGTCAGGCCGAGAATCTGGAGTCGATGTACTACACTATCAAGCAGGTGCTGGCCGACCCGGAGACTCGCGGGACGATCCTGATTCCACTCGGCATTCTCCTGTTGATCTATCCGCTGGCACTCCTCGGGATGTTCCTCGACTACCCCGGACTCGTCCTCGGGGCGACCTCGACGCTGCTCGGACTCTACCTGATCTCCCGGGGACTCGGACTCGGCACGTACCTCGACGAAACCGCAGTCCGGCTCCGGCGGTCGCTCTACGCCGGCCGGACGACGCTCATCGCCTACGTCGTCGCGCTGGCCCTGGTCGTCCTCGGGATCGTGAGTGGGTTAGAGACGCTGGGATCGGTGGAGGCGAGTCGCGGCGCCGTCGACCTTCCGCTCGCGGGAAGTGCCTTCCTCTACGGCTCGATTCACTGGTTCGCCGCGGCCGCCCTCACCACCAGTCTCGGACAGATTACCGACGAGTACATCGCCGGCGGCTTCGAGTGGCGCTATCTCAACGCGCCGTTCTACGTCCTGGCGATCGCACTCGTCTTCCACGCCGTCGCCGCCTTCTTCGTCGACGAGGCGTCGCTCACCTACCTCGCGACGGCCGTCACGGCGGGGACGCTCCTCGGCATCGTCAGCACGCTCACCTTCGCCGTCGCCGAGACGCGGTTCGCCGACCGGGGCGAGGCGGCCACGACCGGGATCAGCGAGCAGTGAGTACGGTCCATCCGGCGACAGTGACGAGCAAACCGGACCGTTTCCGTCCCATCCGATCTGCAGCGTTTCTAGCAGCGCAACGCCCACGCCGGCTAACGTTCTCGCTCGACGACGAACTCCGCGAGGTCTAACAGGTACGAGCGGGCCTCCTCGTTCGCCGGGTCCACCGACTCGAGTGCCGAGACCGCTCTGTCGGCCTGCTCGCGGGCGCGGTCGTTCGCCGCGTCGGGAGACAGCTCGGTCACCTGGAGCAGCGACGGACGTTCGAGCGTCGCGTCGAGACCCGTCGGCTTCCCGAGCGTCTCCGGATCGGCGACGGCATCGAGGACGTCGTCGCGGATCTGGAAGGCGACGCCGACCCGCTCTGCGTACTCTCCGAGTGCCTCGACGGTGGCGGCGTCGGCGTCGGCCGCGATCGCCCCGAGCTCCGCGGCCGCCCGGAAGAGCGCCCCCGTCTTTCGGCGGGCTAACGCCATGTACTCCGCCTCCGAGGTCGGCATCGCCGTCAGTTCGGTCGCCTCCCCCTCGCCGAGTTCGACCATCGCTTCGGTCACCGTTCGCATGGCCTCCGGCTCGGACGAGAACAGCGCAAACGCCTCGCCAAGCAGCCCGTCACTCATCACGATCGCCGGACCGTGGCCGTGGGCCCGCCAGGCACTGTCCGTTCCGCGACGGACCGTCGAGCGGTCGATGATGTCGTCGACGAGGAGCGACGCCGTGTGAACGAGTTCGATGCCGACGCCGAAGTCGACCGCGTCCGCCGCCTCTCCACCGACGGTCTCGCAGGCGAGGACCGTCACGACCGGTCGAACGCGCTTGCCACCCGAGAGCGTCGCGTCGGCGACACCGGCTCGAAGCGACGACGGCTCCACGTCGGCGAGAACCGCCTCGAGCCGCTCTTCGATCAGCGTGCGACGGCGGTCGAGCGATTCCATTGACCCTGCTTGGAACGGGAGTGGAAAGTAGGTGACGGTCGTAGTCGACTCCGGTCCGGACACTCGAATCCGCCGAGTCCGAGTTCCCGGGAGAGCAGTACGATTCCTATCCCGACCGCTGGGACAGGAAGTGAGACGCGAGTACGGTACCGATCGGAACGGCACCAAACACGCCGGCGAGCGCGTACTGACCGTCGAAGAAGGCCATCGATGCGCCGATCGCACAGACCGTCACGAACGCGAGCATGACCAGCCCGAAGACGTCGTCGGTCACGAGTCGTCTGAGGACGTTCCGTTCACCGGCGTCGACCTGCTCGCGGAGCGCCGCAAATTCGAGATGTAGCGTTTGCAGATCCGACTCGAGTTTCCCGTTGATTCCGTCGAGTCGCTTCTCGAGGTCCGCGATGGCCGATTCGAGGTCCCCGCTGGAGTGGTGCTCCGACTCGAGCGTTTCCAGTCGTGCCGAGATCGATTCCAGCCGGTCCCGATGGGTCTCGACGTCCGCGTCGAGCGCGGTGACGGACGGCTCGAGCCCATCGATCGTCCCCTCGATGCCGTCGATCCGACTGTCCGTCGCGGACAGTTCCTCCCGTAGCGCCGCCACCGATTCCGTCGTGGCGGCGTCCCGTTCGAGCGCGTCCAGTGCCTGCCGGAGGTCGGCGACCGTCGCTTCCAGGTCGGCCACCCGTTCCGAGTCCTCGGTCAGTTCCCGGACGGTCTGGACGTCCGTTTCGACCGTGTCGATCCGCCCGTGGATCGTCTCGACCTCGTCGCGAAACACTTCGACCTCCTCTCGAAGGTCGCTCCGGACCCGACGAGCGGTTTCGGTCGTCGACGCGATCGAACGCTCCAGCTGGGGAAGCGTCTCGACGGACTCGCGGAGGTCGCCGACGGCCCCGTCGACGGACGAGACCTCCGATTCGATCGTCTCGAAGCGCGTTCGGACTCGTTCGTCCAGATCGTCCAGTTCGTCCTCCAGCCGATCGGAAACGGCGATCTCCAGGTCGGCAACCGACTCCGCGACCATCTGCAAGGACAGTTCGAGGTCGTGGACACGTTCCGCATCCGCCAGTTCGTCGATTACCGCTTCGAGGTCCGACGCGGTCAGTGCCGTCTCGGTGAAGGATTCGAATTCGGTGGCCAGCGACTCGAGATCGCGTTCGACCTCCTCGACCGACGGCCCGTCGTCGGCAATCGCCGCCTCGACCGACGACTCGAGCGCCGAGACGGTCTCGGCGAGTGACGTCAAGTCGGTCTCTAGTTCCTCGACCTGCTCGATCCGGGCCATGTCGTCTTCGACCGCGGCCGCCTCCGCCGCTCGGTGCTCGACGACGTCCGCCAGGGATTCGAGCTCGTCCGACAGTACATCTACGTCGGCTTCGAGTACGTCGACATCCGTCTCCAGCGTGTCCATCGGTTGGCGAAGTTCCTCGACGTCGCTTTCGAGTTCGTCGACGTCCGTCTCCAGCGTGTCGAGCGGCTCACGAAGGTCCCCGACGTCAGTCTCAAGTGTCTCGATGGGTTCACGGAGATTCTCGACGTCCGTCTCCAGCGTGTCGATCGGTTCGCGGAGATCCTCGACGGCCGCGTCAAGTTCGGCTTCGTCGACGCCGGCCGCCGACACGTCCTCGATCGCTTTACCGAGTTCCGCGACCTCCTCTGCGACGTCGTCGATCACGGTAGTTAGCGCGTCGAGTTGGCTGTCTACGTACTCCCGCGTCGGGCCGGAATCGCCTCGGTCTTCGAGAGTTTCGAGCGCGTCGTCGAGCGACTCGAGTCGATCCGCGATCCGGTCGATCCGACCGTCGAGGGACTGGAGGTCGGCTTCGGTCGCGGTATCGTCGAGTCGTGACTCGATCGCCGCGATATCCGACCGGAGTCCCTCGAGTTCGGCGGAATCGAACGGTCCGTCCTCGAGTTCACTGACCCGTTCGGTGAGCGAGACGATCGCACTGATCGTCTTCGCGCTCCCCGTCTCGAGGGCCGAGACGTTGTCGCGAGTGGCCTCGAGTTCGCGAGATAGTTCGGCCGTGTCGGATTCGAGGGACGCGATCGCCTGCTGAGTCCTGACGATCGCTGCTACGAGGTCGCGATCCGACTCGCTACCGGGTCGCGAGTCGTCGGCGGGTCGAGCGTCTTCGGGCGGCCGATCGCCGTCGGTCGGTTCGGCGTCACCATCACTCGGTGCCACGCCGTCGTCGATGCGTCGAGCGTCGTCGGTCGGTGGGAACCCATCGTCCGTGTCTTTGAATGT
>SLIS01000118.1 GCA_007135505.1 Halovivax sp. | reverse complement strand
TGGAGAACCGCCTCTCGCTGGCTCACGAGCGCGAGGCTGACGCGTTCGCGACCGACGTGATGGGCGACGGCACGCCCCTCGTCGAAGCGCTCGGCCGACTGACCGGCGAGAACCTCTCGAATCCCTTCCCGCACCCGCTCTACGCCACCTTCCACTACGACCACCCGCCGATTCCGGAGCGGATCCGATACATCCGGGGACTCGGCGGCGAATCCGCCGAAGACGACGAGCAATCGGCCCCCGGTGCCGTCGGTTCGGAGTGAATCGGTGGTCGTTCGCAGTACTCGGAATCGTTCGGGGAGAACGGACGCGATCGGTGACAGTCTACACGACGCCGCAATTCGTTTAACGGCGTCCCGCTGCTAGTCGACGTTATGGGTTCGAAACCACGCGCCGGGTCGTCCCGGGTGATCGTCTCGTGAACGACGATCGATCGGACGACACCGACGACGAGCGCCGGGGCTTTCACCTCCGGGTGGGCCTCCGAGCGATCTCGGACATCCTCGGCGACCTCGTCGAGGTGGAGGCGACGCGTGACTCGCCGCCGGAGCCGTCGGTCGAGTGGGACGACGTCGATGACGACGATTTGGACGCGGCTACCGGTCGCGAGCGGACGAAGCGGCTGGGAACGTCGACTACCGACCGGTGTTTAGTCGACACCCGCTTCGAGGATGGCGCGTTCGTCGTTCACGCCGACGTTCCCGGGGCGGAGAAAAGCGACGTCACGGTCGGTCTCGACCCGCACACGGACCAGCTCGTCGTCGGCGTCCACGACGACGTCGTCGCGCGAATCGACGTCCCCTGGTCCGCCGCCGAGGCGACGGACGTCTGGTTCAACAACGGCGTCCTTTCGGTTCGACTTCGGCCGGACGACGTGTGAGTGTCGTCGGCGATCGAACTGCTCCTTGGGTCGCGACGAGCGAGCGCAATTGTCGTCGATCCGATCAGTCGATCCCGATGACGGCCCGGTATCGGGTACCGGCCTCGTCGTCGGCCTCGATGGCGGCCCGAATACGCGGCGAAAGCCACTCTCGGTGTGCGTTCGTCTCATCGCCCACCATCCGATTTGCGGGCGTCCCATCGAATTCCACTGACCGCAACCCCTCGGGCAGGAATCGCTCGTAGACCGGTAGTCGTTCCGAGAGCGGAAGCCCCGAGTCGTCGGCGATCGACTCGAGTTCCCGCAGCGCCGGCCAGGCGTAATCGGGGTTGACGTGGTCGTCGGTTACCGGCGAGACACCGCCGAGGTCGTCGACCCCGCAGTCGATCAACGCCCGGACCGGTGCCAGGTTCGGCGGGACCTGCACGGACACCGCGTCGGGCAGGGCCACCCGGGCCATCGCCGTCACGCGGCGCATCGTCTCGAGATCCGGGGTCCCGCCGTCCCAGCGCTCGTTGTCGCGGACGGGCTGGATTATCACCTCCTGGATGTGGCCGTAGCGCTCGTGGAGGTCGCGGATGGCGAGCAGGCTCCTCGCGCGGTCGTCCCAGTCCTCGCCGATGCCGACGAGGATGCCGGTCGTGAAGGCCACGTCCAGTTCGCCGGCGGTGCGGATGGTGGCCAGCCGTTGACCCGGTTCCTTCCTGCGCGGGCCGGCGTGGGCGTCGACGTCGGCCGTCGTCTCCAGCATGACGCCCATGCTCGCGTTGACGTCGGCGACGGTTTCCATCTGTTCGCGCGTCTGGTCGCCGGGATTCGCGTGCGGGAGGAGTCCTTCTTCGAGGGCGACCTCGCAGGCCGCCCGGAGATAAGTGTGAATCGAGTCGTAGCCCCACTCCGCCAGCCGCTCGTGAATCTCGGTGTAGCGATCGTCCGGATCGTCACCGAAGGTAAACAGCGCCTCCGTACAGCCGGCTTCGGCCCCGCGCCGGCAGATGGTACGCACCTCATCGAGCGAGAGCAACGAGGCCTGGCCGGGCGGGTCGAAGTACGTGCAGTACGTGCAGGTGTAGCGACACGCCGTCGTGAGCGGGACGAACACGTTGCGAGCGAAGGTGAGTGCCGACGGTGCCGAGACGTCGTCGGGCGTGACCGAACACACCGCCGCCACCTCCGCCTCGTCGATGGGCAACTCGACGTCGTAGGCGGCCGTCCCCGGGCTCATCGCTCGTGAAGAGGGTGGCCGGTCAAATAAGTGCTGTACTTCCGGTCGGAATCCGCGCGGTCGACCCCGGGTGATTCAGGTTGCGCGAAAGATCCAGTTAGCGCGAAACCGTCACCCGCCCGTCCGTCGTCTCCAGGGCGAACCCGGCGGACTCGAGGAAGTCCCGCGACCGGCCCCCGCCGTGGGTCAGCACCTCGACGAGGTCGGCCCGTTCGTCGACGTCCGTCGCGAGCCGGTACGAATCCACGACGGCGACGTCGGCGCCGACCTGGCGGGCGATCTCGCGGTGATCCAGGTAGGACGTTCCGTGGTAGTCGACCCGGAAGTCGGGGTGACGAGTGACGAACGCGTTCGTCCCACCGCCGCGGCCGGGTGCGAAGACGATATCGCCGGCCGTCGTGAACAGCCGTTCGAGCGCCGCCGGCGTCGCGATGGCGAGGTCGGCCATCACGACCGCGAGGGCGGGATCCGGACTCTCCTCGACGGCCGAATGTCCGTCCGCGAACCGCATCGCGAGGTGTGCGTTGACCGCCTCGCTCAGCGGTCGGTCGTCGACCGTGACCGGCGCGTCGACGTCGATCGGTCCCGTCGACAGGACGCGAGGATCGTTGCCCGTCGCATCGATCGCCGCCAGGACGTCCGCGAGCATCGCCCGGGCGAAATCCCGACGCTCCGCGGTCGACAGCACCGGCTGCAACCGCGTCTTCGGCGTTCCCGTAGCGAACGGGACGAGTACCTCCATGTCGTGAACACGACGGTACCGGACCAAAAACGCGTCGTCACCGTCCACGACCGCGAACTGATCCGAAGCCCGACGGACCGTCACGGGCCGCGCGGCGAGCAAATCGGTCCGAACGCGAGCTCGCAATCACCCGAGGGGAAGCCCCGATCAGGGTTAGAACAGCGGTTCGAGGTCGTCCGCTTCGTCTTCGACGAGTTCCTCCAGGTTCTGGTCGCTCTCCTGCTGGATATCCTCCATGGTGTCCTGGGCCTCGATCGCGACCTGCTGGAGCCGCTTGATCCGCGGCACGTTCGTCACGCCCGAGAGCAAGATTGACGCGGAGACCTCGGGGACCTGGCGGGGGTAGTCCCCACCGCGGACCTCCATGCTGCCGGTCTCCTCTTCGAGCCACTTGCGACCGCGCTCGATTCCCTTGCGGTTCAGGTGGGCGGACGGCCCGCTGAGGACGAGCAGCGCGCGCTCGGCGCCATCGATCTCACACGGCAGAGTGAGCCGACCAAGCGCCGCCTTGCGCACGAGGCTCGTGATGCGGTTCGTGGTGTTCGCCGCGTCCAGATCGTCGCCGGTCGTCGTGTTGCCGCCGGTGAACCGCGAGAGCAACCCGCTGTTTTCCGTGAGATCCACCTGCTCGGACGCGAAGCCGACCGTGGAGACGCCGCCGCCCGATAGCGTGTTGATGATCTCGGAGGAGTCCACGACGCTCTCTGCGACCTCCTGGCCGTGTTGTACCTCCCCGGCGCCGAAGAGGACGCCGAAACGTCTGACGATCTCCTCGTTGATCTGTTCGTACCCGCCCTCGACGGACTCGCCGGCGCTCCGCCAGGAGTCGTTGTCGAAGACGAGCAGGTTGTCGACCTCGCGGACGAACGTCTGGAACGATCGCGCCGCGTTCAGCGTGTATATCCCACCTTCGTCGGTGCCGGGGAGCACGCCGAGCCCGTAGACCGGGATCGTATAGATTCGCTTGAGGTGTTTCGCCACCACGGGCGCACCGCCCGAGCCGCTGCCGCCGCCCATCCCGGCGACGACGAGGAACGCGTCGACCTCGTGGGTCGGAATCTTGTCGACGGCGTTTTGAATCTCGTCGATGTCCTCCTCGGCGACTTCCGCGCCGAGTTCGTTGTCCGCTCCGACACCGTGGCCTTTCACGCGTGCCTGTCCGATCAATACACGGTTTTCCTGTGGGATTCGATCCAGACCCATGAGGTCCGCTTTCGCGGTATTTACGGCGACCGCCGCGCGGACGATCCCGCTGTTCGTTCGATCGTCGTAATCGAGGAATCGATCGACGATTTTGCCTCCGGCCTGCCCGAATCCGATCATCGCCAGCTTCATTGGTTTCTGGGGGCTCCGTTGGATAGAGAACAATGGTATGAAGGATATAAACTTTGTGACTGAGAGACTTTCAGGCAGTCGTGAGAGTCGCCCATAATCACGAGACTGCGATACGATACCAACGGTAGTTGGGGGTGCAGTTGCGAGATCGATCCGACCCTGTCGAGACGTTTAAAAAAGGATTCTGGCCGACCTATTCAGCGTTCAAGAGGGAGTTGATCGTCGGTCCCTACTCGATTGGGGGCAGTCTATTCGTGTGGCTACGATCGTGACGCGCCTTTCCGCCGGGACGCCGATCAACCGCCCGCGTCCGACAGATACGAGCGGAGCGATCCGAGGTCGGCCGGCTCGACGTCGAACGCGGACACGTCGTTCGACGTGACGGTGTTGTCGATGTCGAGCGATCGAGCCTGATCACGACCGAAGGGGACGATCGGTAGGGGATCAGCGAGCGCGAACCCGATCGTCGTCAGCAGCTTCGGAACGGGAACGATCCACACCGGGTGGCCTCTGGAAGCGTGGTAGAGCCGGGTCACGTCCGCTAGCGTCAGGACTTCCGGTCCAGCCAGTTCGTACGTTTCGCCGGCGCGGTCCCCCAGCACGCAATCGGCCAGCATGGGTGCGAGGTCGCCGATCCATATCGGCTGGAAACGCGTTCGTCCGCCGGCGGGCAGCGGCGTGACGTAGGGGAACGTCACCGTTCCGATGAACGACAGGAACTCGCTCTGGGCCCCGAAGACGACGGACGGTCTAACGATTACCCACTCCAGGTCGGCCTCCCGAACGACGGCCTCGGCCCGACCCTTCGCCCGGAGAAACGCCGTCGGCCCGTTCGGACCCGCATCGAGGCCGCTGAGCTGGACGAATCGGTCCACGTCGGCAGCTTCGGCGGCGTCGACCAGCGTCCGGGTTCCACCGAGGTGAACCGACTCGTGACTCACCCCGCGGGGCGACTGGTACAGCGGCGAGAGCGAGACGAGGTTGACTACGGCGTCGCGACCCTGTACGGCACCGGCGATCGAGTCCGGATCGGTGACGTCGCCGGCGACGACGTCGACGCCTGGCGGTACCACCGCGTCGGTCGGATTTCGTGCGAGCGCCGTTACGTCGTGACCACTCTCGGCGAGTTCACGACAGAGCGCCGTGCCGATGAATCCAGTGCCACCGGCGACGAGTACGTCCATACCCCATCGTTCGTGACCGGCGAGCAAATACGTTGGTGGACTGGAG
>SLIS01000284.1 GCA_007135505.1 Halovivax sp. | reverse complement strand
TGGGTCGTCGTCGGCGGCAAGCGAGGCGTCGTCGACGGATTCGTCGCCGGCGTCCGCACCCGCGGCGGACTCGTCCGATCCACCGTCGGCGATGGCGTTCTCGGCCTCCGCCTTCGCGTAAGGGAGCGTCTCCTCGACGAAGACGATCGCGAGCAACGCCGCGACGACGATCACGCCCAACAGGAAGTAAAACGGCTCGGGGCGCAGGCTGTACTGGGCGGCGATCACGCCGGTGACCCAGGCGCCCACCGCGACGCCGGTGTAGCCGAAGGCCTCGTCGAGGCCGGCGGCCAGCCCGCGCTCGCCCGGGCCGGCGAGTTCGATCTTCGAGATCATGCTCATGCTCCAGGCGACGCCCTGGTTGACGCCGAGGAGGACGTTGCCGACGACGATCCAGGACCAGCTGGGCGCGAAGATCAGGATGAACGGGATCGGGACGGCGGCGAGCCAGCCGAGCAGCAAGATCGGCTTGCGGCCGTGCGAATCGGCCCACTTGCCCGAGTAGAGGTTCAGGAGCGCCTTGACGATCCCGAAGCTGACGACGAACGAACCGATGACGAGAACGGAGGTGACGTCGAACGTCTCCTCGCCCATGATGGGCACGACGTTTCGCTGCGAGCCCATCGTCAGCCCGACGGCGAAGACCGTCAGGATCTGGAGGCCGAACTGGCGCCAGTTACGGGCGATCCCCTGTCTGTAGTCGCCTGCCATGCTTACGCCGCGACCCCGTCCATCGGTACGGCGGCGTTCGGCGACGGCGGTGCGACGCGACGTTCGAGGGGTTTAGCGCGTTCGACGAGGCCGATGCGTTCGATAGGGTCGGCGCGATCGATGGGACCGATGCATTCGGTGGGACCGGCGCGTTCGACGGGGCCGGATCGATCGGTCGGAACGTCACGGGCGATCCGTCGAGGCCGATCGATGGGACCGGCGAGACAGGTGTTCGACATGGAAGTCACTGAGGGGCCGGTCGGGAATATAACGACTGCAGGTTATGACCGGCACCCCTATTGACGGCGAGGGCGTTGTGACGGTATGGGACTGTACCAGGCGTCGTTTCGTATTCGCCACGAGGGTCCGGACCGGGAGCTCTCGGAGGCGTATCCGGACCTCACGATCAGGGAGTGGTACCTGAGCGACTGCCAGGTCCTCGAGGTCACCGCGGGGGAGACGCCGGACGGAGACGTCCTCGACGCCATCGAGCGGCTGGGGACGGTGCTACACGAGAGTAGCGGCGAGTCGGGACTGCACGTCGTCTTGCAGTCGTGTCTGTGCTCGCTGGAGGAGTCGATCATCGAGCGATTCGAGGCCCACGACTGTCTCTACCAGCCGCCGACGGTCCACCGGCAGGGGTGGGAACACTACACCGTGATCGCCTTCGACGAGGCGAACATCGCCGCGCTGTACGACGACCTCGAAGCCGACCGCGACATCGAGGTGCTCTCGAAGCGCGGTCTCGAGGAAACCCGGGTGCCCCACAGTCAGCTGGCGCCGATCGACCAGCTGTTCGACGGGGTGACCGACCGACAGCTGGCCGCGCTGCGACTCGCCCTCGACAGCGGCTACTACGAACAACCCCGGAAGGCCTCGGTGAGCGAGCTGGCCGAGCGGACGTCGGTCGCCCGCTCGACCTACGAGGAACACCTGCGGAAGGCGGAGAACAAGGTCCTCACCAACGTCGGCCGGTTCGTACGACTGCTACTCGGGACGGACGACGACAGCCTGGGGACGAGTGCAGCCGAACCCGCGACGGGGGACGTCGCTCGGGTCGGGAAGCAAGGGTAGCGGGCAGGAATCGCTCGCACGAACGCGGCCGGGTGGATCGTGTGGACTGGCTCGTGATGGCGGGCGGCGGTGCGTGACTTCGGATGGGGTACACTGCCTCGGGGTCGAGCCTCGAGGCGGTTTACGCGTCGGTCGGGATGGTCGATTGGGACCGGCTACTGGCGGTACGCTATTTACGTCGGTGGTCGGACGATAGTGCATGCACCGACAGCGCATCTCACGGGCGATGACACGTACCCCGCCCGTGGGAACTGATCGTACTCCGCCCGTGGGAATCGATCGGTCCCTCGTCGAGGAGCCGGACGGCTATACCGATGGCTGATTCGGCGGGCGATGGGGCGACCGAGTACGCTGGTCAGTCCACGCCGGGCAAGCTCGTCGAGATCGCGCGTTACTTCCTGTTCATCGGCATCGTTGGCTTCGGCGGACCGATGGTCCACATCGCGATGATGGAAGACGATCTCGTCGGCGAGGATAGCAAGGAGTGGACCGACCAGTCGACCTTCATGGAAGGGCTCGCGATCTGTAATATGTTGCCGGGTCCGGCATCGACCCAGCTCGGCATATTTATGGGCTGGATCTACGCCGGCACGAAGGGCGCTCTCGTCGCCGGGTTGTTCTTCATGGTGCCGACGTTCGTCATCGTCGTGTTCTTCTCGTGGCTCTACTTCGCCTATCAACAGGTGCCGGCAGTCGAGGCGCTGTTTTACGGGATCAATCCCGTCGTGATCGGGCTCATCGTCGGTGCCTGTTACTCGATGACCCACAGCGCCTTCGCGGACGGCCGAACGGACGCGACGGTTCGAATCGGCGACGACACCTGGAATATCGACTACCTGCTCGTCGTGTTGCTCGTCGCCACGACGATCGTGATGGCCGTTCTGGGTACGAATCCGGTGCTGTTGTTCGTCGTCGCCGGCCTCGTCGGGGTCGTCGTCTATCGCTCCGCGTGGATTCGAACGAACGCCCGGCGAGTGACGCCGTGGGCGATCGCCGGGGCCATCGCCGGCGGATTGTTCGTGCTCCGTGATCGCATTCTCGCCCTGCTCGGGCCCGCCGTGGTGGGTGCGATCCAGGCGAGTCCGCTCTGGGGCGTGCTGGTGGCACTGTGGGCGAATCCGTGGATCCAGCTCTTTGCGTTCATGCTCTATACGGGCTCGTTCATCTACGGCGGCGGCCTCGTCCTGATCCCGTTCATCGAACTCTACGTCGTCCGCGAGTTCGGCTGGATGACCGGGCGGGAATTCGTCGACGGGATCGCAATCGGCCAGTTGTCCCCCGGCCCGGTCGTGATGACGACGGCGTTCGTCGGCTACAAACTCATGCTCGACGTCTCGGGCGGGATCATCGCCATCGCCGTTCTCGGCGCCCTCGTGGCGACCGTTGGCGCCTTCGGCCCGTCGTTTGCCTTTATTATCGGCTTCTTTCCCTACTTCGCCAAAATCCGCGAGAACGAGATCGTCCAGACCGCGCTGATCGCCGTCAACGCCGCCGTCATCGGCGCGATCCTCGGCGCAACGGTCCTGCTCGCAGGGGAATCGTTCATCGTCGAACAGCCGAGCGTTCCCGTCGCCATCGGTGACCTGATCGTCGACCTGTTTACGGTTCTCCTTGCCGTCGCGACCTACTGGTTGTTCGTTCGCGGAATACACGCTGTCTATCTCATCGCCGGTGGCGGTGCGATCGGCGTCGGTGCGTTCTTCGTCCTGTAGCGAGGGGTTCACCCCCGCAACCGAAGTGCAGTGACTCGGGTGGGTACCGGACAATTGGGACAGACATGGACGAACGACGAGGGCGTCTCGGCTAACCGTCCACCCACGACACGACCCAGTCTGCCGACCGCGACTGCGTCCAACACAATGATCCATCGGGTGGTCGGTAGCCGTGTCAATAATTGGTTGGCCGGTAGCCGTGTCACCACCGGTAGCACCGGCCTGTCCGAATCGCGCGTCTCGATCCGCTCCGTGTCCTGCTGCGATCGTTACCGCGCTCCAGGAGCGTCTCGAGTTCCTGCTGGCGCGATTCGGACGTGCTGGAAAAGAATCCTCGCACTGCGGCGTAGAGCGGATGTCACCCGTCCGAGCGGCGACTGTTAATTTCTCGCATCGCCTTCCGGAATCGCTCCCGACTGGCGAGTTCGTGGAGCTGGGCTGGCAATTCCGGAAACCACTGTGCAGCAACGATCTCCTCGTCTTCGAGCCCGAGTTCAGTGCCAATGGACGGCGCTATCGCTTCAGCAAAGAACAACGTACTGTACCACGTGATCTCGGCCTCCTCGGATACGTACTCCCCACGCCGGACGAAAAACGGGTCCTCCACGGCAGCGTCGACGCCCGTTTCCTCGCGTATTTCGCGTTCGAGTGCGGCTTCGAGGGATTCGCCCCGTTCGACCATGCCACCGGGTTGGAGCCACCCCGGTTCCCCCGCGTGTTTCAACAGCAGGAGTTCCCCCTCGTCGTTGTAGACGAGCCCTCCGACCGTACAGTTGCGCGTTCCCTGGAGAAATTCCTCGATCTCCCGGAATTCATCAGCGGTGACGACATTCGTTTCCGTTTCGACGATCGGATCAACCCCGTCGACCAGTTCCCCGATCTCGTCGTGAATGTCCATCGTGACAATTATTAGTTACTTGAGACCATAACAATTGGTATTCAACGACGATACGAGCGGTCGAGGTTCCGGCGCTCGACAGCTGTGGCGCTACGTTTCTCGCAACCGACGTAGCGGGCGAGTGGCTGGGCCAACGTAAGACCCATAATGCGGCCCCCGCCTAAGGGGGCTAATGTTACCCCGGAGACGACTGCTATCCGCTGGTGGTGCGAGACGCGCCATCGGCTTACTCGGTGGCCTATTCGTCGTCGTTGCCGTCGGCCGTGCGATCTTCGAGAGTGGGCAGGGCAACCCACCCGTCAATACGCTCGTCATGACGGTGCTGGTGGCCGGGCCGGGGTTCGTCCTCGTCTATGGGGCGTATTGGCTCGCGCGCGCCGATATCGATCCCGAGTTCTATCCGCGCATCGCTCGCTGGTCGCTCGCCGGGTTCGCCGTCATGGCCGGCATCCTCGTCGTCTACCACCTCCAGCCCGGAGAGAGCGTTTCCACGAGGGCGCCGCCGATCCTGACCGCCCTCGCCAGCGTCGCGGGCCTCGCCGTGGGTATCAACGACGGACGAGCGAGAACGCGAACGCACGACGCTGAAGCTCGCAACCAGCAGCTCGAACGCTATCGGGAGTACACGGACGACGTTCTGAACGCCGTCCACGACGTCTTCTACGTCCTCGAACCCGACGGCTCGCTGCAGCGGTGGAACGAGAGTCTCTGTGCGGTAACGGGCTACTCGGATTCGGAGGTCGCCTCGATGCACGCGCTGGCGTTCTTCGACGAGACCGATCAGGACCGGATCGCCGAGGCGATCGCGGAAGGATTCGAAACGGGGCGTGCACAGGTCGAAGCGGAGTTTCTCACCAAAGACGACGCCCTCATCCCGTACGAATTCTCGGCGTCGACGCTCGTCACCCCGGACGGCGAGACGGTGCTTGCGGGTATCGGCCGGGACGTCACCGAGCGAACCGAACGCGAACGGGAACTCACAAAGCGGGCCGAACAGCAACAGGTCGTGGCCGACCTCGGACAGGCCGCGCTCGAACTCGACGACCTCGACGAAC
>SLIS01000415.1 GCA_007135505.1 Halovivax sp. | reverse complement strand
CGAGCTCCGACGCGATCGCCTCGCTCACCCCGGTCCGTTCGATGTAGTAGTCGTAGGCGTCGGCCGTCGTCGTAAACCCCGGAAGGACTGGAACGTCGAGGTCCGCGAGTTCGCCCAGGTTCGCACTCTTTCCACCGACGGCACCGGTGTCCTCGCCGGTGACGTCGTCTAGCCACCGGATGAACGTGTTGTCCACCATCGGGCCACGTACACCGACTGTGCTAATAATGCACACGTGCGGATCCGCTAACTGGGAGGTGACCGTTGTGGACTCGCACCCGGCCCGTTACCAGGGTATGTCACCAGGGGCGTCCCGTCACTGTCACGGTCCCGCTAGACGATCGCCATCGCACGGGCAGTATGGGAAACCCTCATGGCTATCCCCACAAAACTCCCGTCCATGACCGGGACGTCCTGGACCGACCAGATCGTGGGAGAACGGATGGCGCTCGATCGCGACTTCTCGGCGCGGGTCGTCGAGTCACAGTTCTCCAATCAGGAGTGGTCACTCATCATGACGGCGACGGAGTTCGAAATCGACCAGCCCGGTGATCCCGAGCGTGCACGGCTCGTGGCGAACACGGACCAGGTCGAACACGTCATCCCCGAATTCGACGGGATTCGTGCCCAGGCCGGTGCGATGGGGGGCCAGCCTGCTAGCGGATCCGGCGGTGGACTGCTGGATTCGCTGAAATCCGCCGTCGGCCTCGGTGACGATGGCGTCTCGGACGAGGAAATAGAAGCAGCGGATCGACTGGCCCAGGAGTATGCAACAGAACTGCAGCGAAAGCTGGAGGAGAACGGCCGCTGGGACGAGATACGCGAACTCGCCGCTGGCCAGGAGTCGTGAGATAGCTGGCTGGAGGACCGGCCCGACGACGTTCCGCTGGCCTCTCACGAATAACTCCGTGCTCTCTGGACTGTCGCAAGTGGTTCGTTCTCTCCGGCCTGTCACGAGTCTCCGTTCATCCTCCGATGACGGCCGCTCGAACGCGTAACCGTAACTTGATCGGCACTCCTGATAGTTCGGACACCACGATGAACACACCGTCGCGCTCGTCAGCGTGGGAATTCGTTCGGCGGAGTCGGTGCCCGGCGTAGCCGCAGGACCTTTAGGCTGGCCCGCGAGTGTAGCGGTATGGACGAGTCGGTATCCACCACGACGTTTAGTATCGAATCCGAGTCGGGCGACAGTGACGACGTGACGATCCCGACCGGGCTCGTCGACCTCCTCGCGGAGGGCGAGCAATCGCCCGCAGAGACCGTCGGCGACATCACGCTGCTCTCGTTCGCGAGCCGGGCTCACCACCTCGTCCACCACGGCGAGGACGCAGACGAGGAACTGACTGCCCAGGAGGAACGGATCATGGACCTGTTCGAGGAGCGCTTTGGGGTTACCTACGCCGAAGCAACGGGCCATCATCACTGACATCGGTTGCTCACTCCGTTTCTACCCGCTTCAGTCCGCGCCGACTGACGAGGCACTCTCTCGTAAACCGAAGTAGTTACAATAGTTTACGAAACAGGTCCGGGTATGTCGACCGAACACGAGCGCGACGCCGTCGAACTCATCCCGGCAGGCGTGGTCAGGCCGTTCGCCCGCGCAACAGTACTGGCAGCCCTAACGGGAGCGACGGCGCTGATTTCGATCCCACTTCCGCTATCGCCGGTACCGCTGACCCTGCAGGTCCTGTTCGTCTTCCTCGCCGGGCTCTATCTCGGTCCGATCTGGGGGGCCGGATCGATGCTGCTGTACCTCGCTGCAGGGGCTGCCGGGGCCCCAGTTTTCGCACACGGAACTGCCGGATTCGGCGTTCTCGTAGGGGACACCGGCGGCTTCCTCTGGTCGTATCCGGTCGCTGCCTTCCTGATCGGGACGATCGTTCACGGACGACAGGGGCTGGGACTCACACGGAGCGATGGTTCGACGTCGGACGCCGACGCACCCGGGTTCCTGGAGCGCTGTCGCGTGCGGGACCCGGCCGACGTCCGGCTTCCGGTCCTCGTCGCAGCCCTCATCTTCGGGACCCTCGTCGTCTACACGATGGGTGCCGGGTACGCGATGTGGCTCCTCGCACTCGCGCCCGGTGACGCCATCGCCCTGTACGTCGCGCCCTTCGTCGTCGCCGAGCTCGTCAAGATCCTCGCGGCGATCACCATCGTTCGCAGCGAGCTGATCGATCCGAGCTAACCGGACCGCCGACGCCACACGGGCTCTCATGATCGAATTCAACGATGTCTCGTTCGCCCACGGTGAGACGGAGGTCCTCCGGAACGTCTCGCTGTCGCTCGACGACGGTCAGTTCGTCGTCCTGGTCGGCCCGAACGGAAGCGGCAAGACCACGCTGCTTCGTCACACGAACGGCCTCCTCGAACCCGATTCGGGTGCGGTTCGCGTCGACGGCACACCGGTCGGCGACGACCTCGTCGCCGCACGGTCGGCGATCGGGATGGTCTTTCAGCACCCCCGCGACCAGTTCGTCGCGGCGACGGTCGCGGCGGACGTCGCGTTCGGGCCCGAGAACCTCGGACTCGACCGGGCGGTGATCGACCGTCGCGTCGAGCGAGCGCTCCGGGCCGTGAACATGGGCGGGCGAGGTCGCGATCGGATCGACGAACTCTCCGGTGGCGAACGGTCGCGGGTGGCGATCGCCGGCGCGCTCGCGATGGACCCGTCGCACCTAATCCTCGACGAACCGTTCACTGGACTCGACGAGCCGTCCCGGCGGTCGGTTCACGAACAGTTGGCCGCACTCCGCGAGGCGGGAACCGGTGTAATCGTCTCGTCACACGATCCAGACGTGGTGTGGGACCTCGCCGACCGGGTCGTCGCCCTGGCCGACGGCGAGGTGGTGGTCGACGACGAGCCCGTCCGAGCGATGGAGGCGCTCGAAGATCGACCGATCGGCGTTCGACTCCCGGAGCACTGAGAATGCTCGCCTACGAACCGGACGTGACGATCGCCCACCGGCTCGATCCTCGATCGAAGCTGCTGTTCCAGGTTGGTTTCGCGCTCGCGGCGATCGGTCACACCACGCTCCGAGCCCACGTCGCGCTCACGCTTTTGACGATGGTCGTCCTCGTCAGTGCCCGCGTTTCGCCCGCGCGAACGCTCTACGGCTACCGGTACGTCTTCGCGATCCTCGGTTTCAGCGTGATCGTCTCGGCGGCGACGATCGGACCGCCGTGGATCGACGCGGGTGACGGGCTCGCGACCGCCAGTGCGGGCTACCGCGTCGGACTGATTTTACTCGTCAGCGCGGCGTACGTTCGATCGACGCCGGTCCGGGACTCGCAGGCTGCGTTCCAGCGGCTCGTTCCGGGAACGCCGGGCAAACTGCTCGGTCTGGGCGTCTCCCTCGTCTTCAGGTTCCTGCCAGTCCTTCGGGCGGATCTGGGAACCCTTCGGCGGGCGATGGCCGCCCGCCTCGGCACCGAACGTGCCGCGACGGACCGAGCAGCCAGACTCGGTGCCGTCGGACTCTCCCGAGCCTTCGAGCGTGCCGACCGGCTGTCGATTGCGCTACAGGCTCGCTGTCTCTCGTGGAATCCGACGCTTCCGGCACTGGCATTCACTCGCCGCGACTGGCCGGTAGTCGGACTCGCCTGCGTCCTCGTCCTCTCGTTGCTATATGGGAATCTGTCGCTGTTCTGGTAACCGGTGATCTCATTCCGTCAGCTGCCGTGAACAACGACTGTCGCGGCTCCAGAGAGACGACACTGCCTGGCATGACCCGGCTTGAACGTCGGGCCTGCACAGCCCACGAGCTTTTTAGTCACTATCGTGGTAGACGCTCGCAATCGATGAGTCTCATCGCCGAGTACGAACTGGATAATCCCATCCTCGCGGAAGCCAGGATAGGTGTCTCCGGCGTCACGTACGAAATCGTCGACGAGTTCGTCTCGGAGGAGGGGATACCGATTCTCACGGCCTGGGCGGTCGGCGACGAGTCCAATCTCGAGCGATTCGACCGACTGATTGCGGACGATCCGACGGTGCTTTCCATCCGACGGCTCGCCGAGCTCGAGGGGCGTCGCCTGTACCATGTCGAACTGTCCGACGAGGGCGCGGTCGGAATGACCTATCCCGTCGCCGTCGAACACGGGATTACATTTCTCGAGGTACGAGCGTCGGGAGACACCGTTCAGTACCGGGCCAGGGTTCCCGGCCGCGACGCACTCGTCGCGTACCGTCGTGCCTGCGAGGAACGTGAACTCGCGTTCAGATTGACCGGACTGTACCGCGCTGAATCGGTCGGTAGCGCCGGGTCGACGCTCACGTCCCGGCAGCGAGAACTCCTCAGGGCCGCGTTCGAGGCCGGATACTTCTCCGTTCCCCGTCGGACGACGCTCGAGCAACTGTCGAGCGAGTTCGACATCTCCGAGCAGGCACTCTCGGCGACGCTCCGACGTGGACTCGGGAACCTCCTCGGCGAGACCATCGCGAGCGATCTCGCCGTTCCGGAACCCACCGAGAGCTCTTAAAGGGTTGATTGATCAACCACGATCCCTACCCTCGCGGGAGCAGTAGTGACAGGTAGATTCTCGATGTTCGCAGACGCTGATAACGACCACCACGTATCGATCGACGAGCCCTACACGCACCACCTCTCGGACGCCGAGACGCCCACCGAGGGTGTCCTCGAAGCCGTTTCTGCGGCCTCGGGGCGCCCGGTCGTCCCGGACGGCCCGACCGCGCCGCTCCCGCCGCTGTACGCGGCAATCGATCCCGACGCCCTCGACGCCCTCTTCGAATCCGTCGACGGAACCCGGCCCGGTCCGACGATTTCGTTCGAGTACTTCGGCTGCGAGGTAACGGTGCGCGCCGGCGAGGTCACGGTCGACGCCCGCCACTGAGATCGAATTCGTCTGCGATCGGTTGCCACTCGTCTCTCCTTCGTCCTCTCCTGCGGTCACAACTGCAATGTGTGCGTAGCAACCAGTGGCGCTATGGGACGCGAGTACGACAAACTGGTCCGGGATCGGATACCCGAAATTATCGAACGAGACGGCGAGACGCCGGTCTGTCACGTCGCGAACGACGAGGAGTACGAGCGGCGGCTGCTCGATAAATTAGACGAGGAGATTGACGAGTACCGCGAGGACCGCGATATCGGTGAATTGGCCGACATTATCGAGGTGGTGCACGCTATTCGCCGGTACGAAGGTGTGTCGGCCGGCCGGTTGTTGGAATTACGGAGAACCAAGGCCGAGGAGCGAGGCCGATTCGACGACCGGATCGTGCTCGAACGGGTCGAGTCCTGATTTGGCCTCGGCGATTGAACGGGCTGGGTCGGCCAGGCTGATCACGCCTGCGTATCGATGCGGACCGCCAGACCGATCGCCGTGAGTGCGTTCGTGCGACCCAACCGGCCGACCTCTCCGTTTGACTGCAGCGGTTTCCCCCGACTATATTGGCAATCGATCCGATTCAGCAACTGCTCACCCGAAGCTGCTCGGTCGGGTTGGCTGGTGGCGAGGT
>SLIS01000390.1 GCA_007135505.1 Halovivax sp. | reverse complement strand
GTTTCGAAGGCGAAATAGATGCTTACGACGCTGAACACTGCGGCCCATCCTAGCAACACGCGGGCGGTGAGGGGGGTGACGACCCACGGCCACAGGCCGATCATCGGCTCGGGCCTGACGAACAGCGCCAGTATCACCACCGTCAACGCGACGCCGACAACACCGCTCGCTAACCTGACGACTGCCGGCACCGTCACGACGTCGGACGTATCGTGCTCGGCGTGTACGGGATCCTCCGTACCGTCACTGAGCGTCGCCCGCCCGGGGTCGGTCCGACCGTTGTAGACCCACAGTGCTGGAATGAGGACCGGGGTCACCACGTAGAGGAACACCCACAGCCAGGTGGAGACGTGACCGTGAGTGAAGGCGTCCCAATGAAGGACAGTCGCGATCCCCATCATGATGGTGAACACCGCAATGCCGGGAAACAGGACCTGGACCCGATGCCACTCGTCGACCGTGACGACTCGGTAAAAGAAATACACGCCGGCACCGACCCAGCACCCATCAGGAGTGGCGTGAGGTCGGGGCTGATTCCCCAGGCGAAATACTGTTCTGTGCTGCTGGGCGCCCCGTACAGCGAGATGAACGCCAAGAACAACACCGGGGCGATCACGTACCCGCTCCACCGGGTGATCCGTAATACCCGGTCGTCGCGGGGCGCCCTGTGAGTCCGGTCGGGTTTGCCTGGCCGTTCACGTTCGCGCCAATTCATGCTGTATGTAGGCACACATCACGTATAGCATTGCCTGTGAGGGATGACGATCGGCGATCCCCTTCATCTGATCATCGGGATCGGCAGATCACGGCTCGCAGTCGAGCGAAGTGAGGTCGTAGCGCTCCCGGTATCCGAGCCGGCGGCCGACCGGCGCAAGGAGGTGTGCCAGCATCTTCTGTACCCCGATGGGAGCTCCAGTCGGGTACAGTTGGTCGGGATACGCCGCTACGGTCACCGCGAACTGGAGAACCTTCAGCCGGCCACCCTTTCCTGTTTCGCCCAGCTGTGCAAGCATGTACAGGGTCTCCGTCAGCTCCTGTGCATCGAGCGCAGGGCAAAATTCCAGCTCGACGCGACTCGGTTCGGGATGCGGGTTCCAGACCCGGTGAGGGATTCCAGCCGGAAGCGTCACGGCGTCGCCGGGGCCGAGCGTCTCCTCGCTATCTTCGAACGCGGTGGCTAACTTTCCCGAGAGCACCCGCCAGTGCTCTGTCTGTTTCGGGTGCACGTGTTCTGTCGGAAAGTCGATCGGCCATGGCTCGTGATCGAGGCCGAACTCGTCCCCGGTCGCTCCTTTGCCGGGATGGAACGTCAGTTCGAATCGGACAGACTCTCCCCGTGTCTCCCTCGCGGTCTCCAAGACGACGAGCGGATCGTCCGCGCCGTCTGGCTGTTGTGGAACCATGATGTGGCGTCACTGCCGATTCGATTTAGGCGTGTGAAGACTTAAGACTAACCTCCGCTCGGTCGTGTTGCGGGAGAATCACAGTGATAAAAAGGCGTTGTTTCTTCGACCAGACCGCTCGCTTCGCTCCCTTGCAGGGTCGTAGAGAAATCATGCGCCTCCCGGATGCGAACCACGCCGAGACGGTCCGGGCTTCCGACTCGCTTCGCTCGCCGTTCCGGGCTGCGACTCGTCTACTTCAATTCCGGTCGTAACCATTCCTGTCGCTCGCGTCGTTGCTCGCGACAAAAATGCCGCCTCCCGGATTTGAACCGGGGACAGCTCGATCTTCAGTCGAGTGCTCTCCCAGTCTGAGCTAAGGCGGCTCAATCAGTTCTCGGTCGATGGGACAAAAAAGGATTTCGAATGGCGTCACCCGAGTGCGTCGGGATGGTATGGGGCGAGTACCCGGCTACTGCGCCGATATTGTGTCCCTGAACGGAGTGTCAGGCGTTCCTTTATCGACAATACGGATATTCAAGACACGCTTTTGCGCCCAGACGGGTAAGGAGTTGTTATGGAGTCGCTTACGCAACAGGAGGAATCCGAGGATCTCACAGCCGATACTATCCTCGAATTACTCGCCAACCGCCGTCGGCGATACCTCCTCTACGCGCTCCGAGGGCGGACAGAACCGGTCGAGCTCTCCCGGCTGGCCGAAACCGTCGCCGGGTGGGAGCACAACGTCCCGCCGGACGAGGTGGCACAGAACGAGTACAAGAGCGTCTACGTCTCGTCGGTCCAGTGCCACGTCCCGAAACTCGCCGATGCCGGCGTCGTCGATCACGACACCGAGAATCACTCGGTGATCCTCTCGGATTCGTTCGAACAGCTGGAGCCGTACCTCGAGATCGTCGTCCGGGACGAACCCGAGAACTCGACGCTCCAGGGTGCACTCGGCGCGGAGTCGAGAGAGGGACTCATCGGCTCTATTCGGCAGAACGTCGCGAAACTCAAACACTGAGTCGAACGGCCGGCGGCGGCCCGCGGTAGCCGACCACTTCGATTCTCGTGTACCGAGTAGATGGCGATTGACCGCCTTTCGGCAGCCGGAATAGCTGATGCTGATATTTGTCGGAAACGATTTTGGAAATCGAGTATCGCGCCTCCAGGGGCTTTTCCGGCTCTGAATCGCCTGCTATATCGTCTCGCCGGTATTGGAACTCGCGGTCGGACACTGATTATCACGTGGGCCATAGGTACGGTTCGCCCGGACCCCGTACGACTGATCCCGCCGCTGACGCTGGCCGATCGAGCGACGTGCCTGCCGCTCGAGCCGGCTGACAGGCGGGGCTTCTTCGTCGTCGGTCCGAGGACAACCCATGACAACCGACGACCGACCGACGATGACCGGACTCCGATTCGCGTTCCTTACGATCAGCTTCGCGACTCTCGTCGTTCGCCTGGGAGCCGATCCGACGGCCGTTTTCTTTGGCGCCAGTGTATTACTCCTCGTGTCCTTCGGTGCGGATATCAAACGGATCGAGATCGCTCACTGGATTTCGATCCGCTTTCGGGGGACGGACGACGACGGACCGTCCGGCGGGCGCCGAGACGACTGACGGTCGACCATCGTATATCGGTCGTCGGCGCTCCTGGCCGACGGTCGACGAGCGTGATTCGGCGCCTCGCTCAATCGCGCTTCGCAGCGGGGTTAGACACGGCGCCGTTGGCTGCCGAGCCGAACGCCATCCCGTACTTCGCGAGGACGCCCGACCCGTACGACGGCGCTGGCTCGCCTCTCGAGTCGAGTCGCGTTTCGAATTCGTCGTCCGACAGGTCGACGGAGAGCGTTCGATTCGGGACGTCGACGGTCACCGTATCGCCGTCTTCGAGCGCCGCGATCGGTCCGCCGTCGTACGCCTCGGGTGCGATGTGACCGATCATCGGACCACGGGTCGCACCGGAAAACCGGCCATCGGTCAGGAGTGCGACGTCGTCTTCGTGGCCCTGTCCGACGACCGCCGCGGTAACCGAGAGCATTTCGCGCATGCCCGGCCCACCCCGCGGGCCTTCGTTTCGGATGACGACCACGTCCCCCGATCGGAGATTTCCGCCCTGGACCCACTCCATCGCTTCCTCCTCGTGTTCGAACACGCGGGCGGGTCCCTCGTGGGAGAGTTCGTCGTCGCCGGTCACTTTGAGCACGGCGCCGTCGGGGGCCAGGTTCCCGTGGAGGACGACCAGTGCGCCACGCTCGTGAATCGGGTCGTCGAGCGGTCGGATGACCGCCGGATCGACCGCGTCGTCGGCCGGCCCCGAGAGCGACTCGAGTTCCGCCTCGAGCGTCCGGCCGGTCACCGTCATCGCCTCTCCGTGGAGCAGTCCCGCATCCAGGAGCCGTCGAAGAACGACCGGGATGCCGCCCTGCTCGTGGAGATCGGCCATCACATGCGTCCCGCCCGGGCGGACGTCCACGATGTGTGGGGTCCGCCGAGCAATCTCGTCGAAGTCCCGGAGCTCGAGGTCGATGTCGGCCTCCGCGGCGAGTGCGAGGAGGTGCAACACGGCGTTCGTCGACCCGCCGATCGCGACGTCGAGTGCGATGGCGTTCTCGAACGATTCGCGGGAGAGGATCTCGGAGGGACGGCGGTCGGCCTCGATGGCCTCGAGCGCAAGCGCACCCGCGTCGGCGGCGATAGACTCCCGTTCCTCGGTAACTGCCGGCGCGGCGGCCGTCCCGAGCGGTGCGAGCCCGAGCGCTTCGCTCACCGACGCCATCGTGTTCGCGGTGTACATCCCGGCGCAGGAGCCGGGCCCGGGACAGGCGCTGTGTTCGAGCTCGTCGAGCTCGGCCCGGCTGAGTTCCCCGTCGGCGTACGCCCCGACGCCCTCGAAGACGTCCTGAATGGTGACGGCTTCGCCGTGCCACTGGCCGGGGAGAATTGTCCCACCGTAAACGAACACGGTCGGCAGGTCCGTCCGGATCGCGGCCATCATCATCCCGGGAAGGTTCTTGTCGCAACCGGCCAGCGTTACGAGACCGTCCAGCCGTTCGCCGAACGCGACCAGTTCGACCGAATCCGCGATCACCTCGCGGGAGACGAGCGATGCCTTCATTCCCTCGGTCCCCATCGAAATCGCGTCCGAGATGGTGATCGTCCCGAACTCGATCGGCATTCCGCCCGCCTCGTCCACGCCACCCCGGGCGGCGTTGGCGAGCTCGTCCAGGTGAACGTTACAGGGAGTCACGTCCGCCGCCGGGTTAGCGACGCCGACCATCGGCGAGGCCAGATCACCGTCGTCGTAGCCCATCGCGTAGAACATCGACCGATTCGGCGCTCGATCCGCGCCCTCGGTGACGTCGCTGCTCGGCAGCTCGGTGGACTTCGATCGCTGCCCGTGTGACTCTCGAGTCATACACCGTAGGCGGGTCCGGAGCACCTTAATCCTCGGCCGATTCGATCACTATCATCTTATACACAGGAGCGAGTCGAGCCGAGCATGACCGACTATCGTCCACTCGATGGGAACCACCGCGAGGTGTTCGCCGAGTACACCAGCTACGGCTTCGTGCCGGAGTCGGGGCCGATCGAGTACGACCCGGAGGAACACGAACACGAGCGGATGCAACTGGGTGCCCGTCGCGGTCTCTTCGACGACGCCGTTTCCGACGATCCCCTGTGTGTTTGTCTGCACCACTGGTTCGACGCACGGATCCGGGGTGAACGCCACTCCTCACCCGGCCTCTCGTTCGTCGCGTCACCACCCGAACATCGACGGGCGGGGTACGTCGAGCAACTGCTGGCCCATTCGCTCGCGGAGTACCGCGACCGTGGCGACCGGTTCTCGTTGCTCTGGCCGTTCCGGTATCGCTTCTATCGGCAGTTCGGCTGGGAGACCTGCTCGTCACGACGCTCCTACACCTGCGAGCCCGCCGCCCTCTCGTTCGCACGGGACCGCCTCGGAGCCGTCGGTCGGTATCGGTCGGTCGACGCAGACGAATACGAACCACTCGCGTCCGTCTACGAGGCGTTCTCGCGGCGGTACGCTCTCTCGGTCGGCCGCGACGAGGACTGGTGGCAACAGCGCCTCTTCACCGGCTGGGAGGAAGACCCGTATGCGTACGCGTGGGAGCGAGACGGTGACGTGCGGGCCTATCTT